>NZ_JAGXJG010000021.1:0-62960 GCF_019091725.1 Cellulomonas sp. GbtcB1
TTGGACGGCGGGGCCCGCCCCGATGGGGCGCCGACCGTCCGGCACCGGGCGGGCGGCCGGGCGACGCGGGGGGTACCCTCCCGCCGGGCGCGCGCCCGTCGTCGCGCGCCCCGGGGAGGGGTCGGGCGCGCGGGAGCGACCGCCCGCGCCCGCCCGCGCCCGCCCCCGCGCCCGGCCGCGACCACCCCCCGCGCGCGGTGCGTTGCGCAACTGCCTGGTTGTGGTCGCGGCGGGCGGCGTGGCACGCTACGGCAGCCGTCACCCACCCACCCGTCAGGAGGACCCGTGGCCGCCGACCCCCTGTCGCAGGTGTTCGCGGCGCTCGCCGACCCGCTCCGCCGCGACCTGGTGGCCCGGCTCGCGTCCGGCGACGCCACGGTCGGCGCGCTCGCGGCGCCGTACGACGTCTCGCCGCAGGCGGTGTCCAAGCACCTGCGCGTGCTCGAGGAGGCGGGGCTCGTCAGCCGTCGGCGGGAGGCGCAGCGCCGGCCCGCGCACCTGGAGACCGAGGTGCTCGACCTGATGACGATGTGGATCGAGCGGAACCGCCGCGAGGCGGAGTTCCGGTACCGGCGGCTGGACGACGTCCTGCTGGGGGAGGGTGCGGACCGGCCCGACGTCCGCGGGTCCGGCGCCGCCGCCGCACAGCCCGGACGGTCCGCACGGCCCACCCGGCCCGCGCGGCCCGCCGCACCGGCGTCGCCCGCCCCGCACGTCCCGTCGGCGTCGTCCGCCCCGCCCGCCCAGCCCGCCGTGCCCGCCGTGCCCGCCGTGGGCGACGTCGTCGAGCCCGATCCCGAGGCCGCCCCCGGCCCGCGGGTGCGCACCCAGCGGACCCTGCGGTTCCGGATGGACGGCGAGCGGGTGTTCCAGCCGTGGGACCTCGGCGCGCGCGTGGTCATCCCCGACGACGACCCCGCCGAGGACAGCGTCGTCGACCCCGCGGACCGCCGTGCGGCCGACCCCGCGGCCGACCCCGCGGCCGACCCCGACCGCGGCGCCGGGGGCGTCCCCGCGGAGCGCCCGCCCCGCACCTGAGTCCGAACGGCCGCGTTTGCCCGAATCACCCGGTTCGTGGCGCGTGATCCGCTCACGCGGGCTCCGCGGACGTCGATGAGTTCCTCGCAAGGGGTACCGACCCAACGAGGAGCCACGTGTTCACCCGCACCCGCCCGCAGCCGCCGACCGCGGCCACCGAGCTGTCCGAGTCCCGCGCGAACATCGACGCCGTCACCGCGGTCGTGCACGCGCTCGCCGGGGCGTCCACGTCCGAGGAGGCGGTCCGCGCGGCGCTCGACGTCGTCCGCGAGCGGTTCGACTGGGCGTACGGCTCGTACTGGCGGGTCGAGCCCGATCGTGCGCTGCACTTCGTCCAGGAGTCCGGCGACGCCGGCGACGAGTTCCGCCGGGTGACCCGCGCCGCGTCGTTCACCGAGGGCGTCGGGCTGTCGGGTCGGGCCTGGCGGCACCGCGACCTGGTGTTCGTGGCGGACCTGGGCGAGCTCACGGACTGCGTGCGCGCCCCCGCGGCGCAGCGGGCGGGCGTCCGCTCCGGCATCTGCTTCCCGCTGCTGGAGAACGGCGTCGTGACCGGCACGATGGACTTCTTCACCACGGAGACGCTCAGCCCGTCCCCGCAGCGCCTCGCGACGCTGCGCAGCATCGGGGTCCTGGTGAGCCAGGCCATCGAGCGGGTCGCCACGGCCGAGCGCCAGGCCGAGGCGCTGCAGGACATCGAGGCTGTCAACCGGGTCATCCACGAGGTCACCGGCGCGCCGACCGCCGAGGAGGCGCTGCACCGCGCCCTCGCGGCCATCCGCGAGGGGTTCGGCTGGGCGTACGGGTCCTACTGGCGGGTCGACGAGCAGCAGCGCGCGCTCACCTTCGTCCAGGAGTCGGGCGACGCGGGCGCCGAGTTCCGCGAGGTGACGCGGGCGGCGTCGTTCCGCGAGGGCGTCGGCCTCGCCGGCCGGGCCTGGCGGGCGCGGGACCTGGTGTTCGTGCCGGACCTCGGCGAGCTCACCGACTGCGTCCGGGCGCCCGCCGCCCAGCGGGTCGGCGTGAAGTCGGGCGTCTGCCTGCCGATCGTCGTGGCGGGGCAGGTGATCGGCACCATGGACTTCTTCGCGACCACCACGCTGACGCTGTCGCAGGGGCGCACGGACGCGTTGCGCAACACGGCGTTCCTGGTGGCGCAGGCGCTCGAGCGGCACGCGGGCGCGGCCCGGCTGCGCACCGCCGGCGAGGAGCTCGTGGCGTCGATCCAGGAGGTGGAGCGGAACGTCCTCGCCGCCACGACGGTGGCCACCGACGGCCAGCGCATCGCCCAGGACGCCAACCGGGACGTGGCGGGGCTCGGGCAGTCGAGCGCCGAGATCGGCCAGGTCGTCACCGTCATCCAGGGCATCGCGGCGCAGACCAACCTGCTCGCGCTGAACGCCACGATCGAGGCGGCGCGCGCGGGGGAGGCGGGTCGCGGGTTCGCCGTCGTCGCGCACGAGGTCAAGGAGCTCGCCAACGAGACCGCCGCGGCGACCACCCAGGTCGGCGACAAGGTGCGGACGATCCAGCACCAGGTCGACGGGGTGATCGCGTCGCTCGCGCAGATCGGCGGCGTCGTGGAGCGGATCAACGAGACCCAGCAGACGATCGGCGGGGTGCTGACCGAGCAGGTGGCGGTCACCCGCGCGATCCTCGACTGACCCGGGCGCACGGCCCCCAGGGACTGCGGAAGGTGGTGACGGACACGCCGACGGCGTGCCCGTCACGGCCGTCCACTGTCGGATCGCCCGCCCGGGGTGGACCCGGGGCGCATCAGGTCAGCCCTCGTACGCCCAGTGCCAGGGCTCGCGCGGGGTGTCCTCGACGAAGCCGTAGCGGCCGCCGTTGGTGCGCATCCACGACTGGGCCGCGTCGTCGAGCTTCAGGTCGACCGCCATGCCCCAGCCGTGGTCGCTCGTGCCCGGCACCGCGGCGAGGCCGCCCTGCGAGTACAGGCCCTTGCGCGCGGCGACGTCGACCTGGGCCTCGTACGACCGGTACGAGTCGGTGATGCCGATGCTCACGCCGTCGCGCGCGGCGTCGGCGATCAGGCTCTCGAGCGCGTCGGCCGCGGGCGCCCACAGCCGGTGGCCGGTGCTGCCGACCTCGTGCAGCGCGTCGGCGGGGATCTTCCCGTTGCCGTAGCCGGCCAGCGCGAGGGGTACGCCGTCGGCGTCCCGCGCCGTGCCGGCCCCCGCCGCGGCGGAGGTTCCGGTCGCGCCGGCCGCCGCGGTGCCCGAGGCGGCCGGGCCGACGGCCTGCGCGAGCGCCTGCGCGAACGCGGCGTCGCTGGTGGTGGTCGTGGGCGTCGGCGCCAGCGACCCGATGGTCGCCTGGATGGCGGCGATGCGCTGGTTGATCGACGCGAGGCCGTCGAGGCTCATGCGGTGCGGTTCCTCCCCCGGGGTGCACCGTGCCCATCGGCCGGCGGCGGCCCGTCCTGAGGCGCGCGTCGCTCCCGGGGGCGCGGTCCCGCGGGATCACGCGGCAGATCGCGACACGCGGGGTATGGAACCGGGGCGTGTCGGTGGTCGTGCGTACCGTCGTGGCCATGAGGAGTCAGCGGCACGTGTGCATCTGGTTCGACGACGGCGACGGCGTCGAGCTCCTGTGCGCCTGCGGCACCCGCGCGGTCGCCGTGGTGGACGAGGAGACGGGCGAGCTGGTCGTCGTCGCGACGGTCGAGGAGCCCGCACCCCTGGCCGTCTCGGCCTGACCCGGCCAGGGCGGCGGTCGCCGGTCAGCTCACCGGCACCGTGCGCCGCTCGGGCGTGAACGCGTAGAGCACCCCGTCGCGCTCGCCCACCCACCACGCCCCGCACATGACGGTGGCGTCCTGCTCCGCCTCGGCCGGCCACCAGTCGGCCGTGAGCGTCGACACCGAGCGGAAGTCCGCCGGGTCGCCCTGCGCCGGGCGGGGCGCCAGCGGGTGCTCCGCCGACACCGGGACGCAGTCGTCCGGCAGGTCGGCGAGCGCGGCGCGCATGGTGACGATCCGCTCGTCCCCGCCCGGGCGCTGCTTGACCCGGACGTCGGTGGCGCCGTCCGGCGCCCACCCCGGGAGCGAGGCGTCGGCCTTCGCGTCCGCGCCGGTGGCGAAGGTCGTGGCCCGCGGGTCGGGCTGCCGGCCGAGGGCGTTCGCGACCGCGCCGCCGCACGCGCTGAGCGAGAGCGCCGCGGCGGCGGCGAGCGACAACGCGCCGAGCAGCCGGCGCTCGGGCGTGCGCGGCGGGGTGCTGGTGAGCGGGGTGCCGTCCATGCCCTCGACGCTAGGGGCCGGGCCCGCGCGGGCGCGTCGGCTCGGGGGACGGTCGTACCCGCCGGCCGGTCATCCCGCAGGCGGACCCGCGGCTCCGCCCGGGGGCGGTCCCGGACGTCAGGGCGGCGCGGGGGGAGCGGCCGGGGGAGCGGCGGGCGGCGCCTCCGGGGGCGGCGCGGGCGCCGGTCCCCCCGAGGGCACGATCGTCACCGTGGCGCCGGCGGTGGCGGTCCCGGACGGGCTCTGCCGGAGCACGGTGCCGGCGGGCGCCGGGTCCGGGACCGCCGCGGCGACCGACACCCGGAACCCGGCGCGCTGCAGCGCGGCCTGGGCCCCCGCGACGTCCCGCCCGACGACCCGCGGCACCGGCAGCTGCTTGCCGAGCACCTCGTCCTGGCCCGGGGGCGCGAACGCGGGCACCGCCTGCCCCTCCAGCGTCGGGATCATGAACGACTTCCAGATGGGCACCGCGACCGAGGACCCGAACACGTTCCGGATGTACCGCCCGTTGATCGTGATGCGCTGCATCGGCAGCATCCGGTCCGCGAAGCCGACCCACACCGCGGTCGCCCGCAACGGCGTGTAGCCGACGAACCAGGTGTGCTCGTTGTGCGACGTGGTCCCGGTCTTCCCGGCCGACGGGAACGGCGGCGGGTCGGTGGCGGCGGTGCCGCTCCACACGTTCTGCAGCGCGTAGGTCACAGCGTCGGCGACGCGCGGCTCCAGCGCCCCCGGCGTGCAGCCGCCCGGCGGCACGGGCAGCGCCTGCCCGTCGGTGTCCGTCACGGACAGGATCGCCACCGGCACGCAGTAGGTCCCGCTGTTCGCGAACGCCGCGAACGCGGCCGCCATCGACAGCGGGGAGACCGAGTTGGAGCCGAGCACGTTGGCGGGCAGCGGGTCGAACGGGCCCTCGCCCGACGAGCCGCCCGGCTTGTGGATGCCGAGGGCGGTCGCGGTGTCGAACACCCCGCAGATGTCGATCTGCGAGGCCATCGCGATGTAGCCCGAGTTCACGGAGTTCCGGGTCGCGTCGAGCACGCTCATCACCCCGCCCGACCGCGGGCCCTCGGCGTTCGCGAACCGGTACTCGGTGCGGGGGTCGAGCCGGGTGCACGAGGTCCGGAACTCGCTGAACCGGTACGAGAACCGGGTGCCGTTCACCCGCTCCGACAGGCTGTGCCCCTCCTTCAGCCACTGGGCCAGGGTGAACGGCTTGAACGTCGACCCGGGCGGGAACCCGCTGCCCCCGCCGTACGCGAAGTCGGTGCTGTAGTTGACGGCGGTCTCGCGGTCCCCGTGGTCCTCGGTGTTGTTGTACCGGCGGTTCTGCGCCATCGACGTGATCTTCCCGGTGCCGGGCTCGACCGTGACCAGGGCGGTCGCGACGCCGGACGGGTCGTCCGCCGGCACGCCGGCCTGGACCGCGGCGGCGGCGAGCGTCTGCTCCCGCGGGTCGAGGGTCGTCGTGATGGTCAGGCCGCCGCGGTACAGCCGGTCGACCCGCTCGGCCTCGGTCGCCCCGAACGCCGGGTCGTTCCGGATCACCTTGGTCACGTAGTCGCAGAAGTAGCCGGAGCCGGGCACGGTGGTCTCCGCGGCCATGCAGCCGACGGGCCGGGTGTCGACGTGCAGCGTGTCCGCGATCGGCATGGCGAGCCCCGTCGCCAGCTCGTCGGCGGTGAGGTACCCCTGCTCGTGCATCAGCCGGAGCACGAGGTCGCGCCGCTCCTGCGCCGCCTCGGGGTTGCGCACCGGGTCGTAGGCCGTCGGGCTCTGCGTCACGCCGGCGATGGTCGCCGCCTCCAGGTACGTCACCTCCGCGGCGGGCTTGCTGAAGTACCGGCGCGCCGCCGCCTCGACGCCGTAGGTGTTAACGCCGAACTGGGCGATGTTGAGATACGCCTCGAGGATCTGGTCCTTCGTCATCTCCTTCTCGAGCGCGATCGCCAGCTTGGCCTCGCGGAGCTTGCGGGCGTAGCCCTCGGGACCGCTCGCCTCGCGCGCGGCCTCGGCCCCGGCGGGGTCGCCCGCGCGGACCGCCTGCTCGATCAGGACGTTCTTGACGTACTGCTGGGTCAGCGTGGAGGCGCCCTCGGTCCGACCCGACGACTGCAGGTTGCGGACGAGCGCGCGGACCATGCCCTCCGGGTCGATGCCGCCGTGCCGGTAGAACCGCTTGTCCTCGATGGCGATCACGGCCTGCTGCAGCGGCTCGGCCACGGCCGTCAGCGGCACCACCACCCGGTTCTCCGCCCAGAACGTCGCCAGGACGGTGGTGCCGTCGGACGCGAGGACCGTCGAGCGCTCCGACAGCGGCTGGCGCTCGATCTCGGACGGGAGGTCCTCGAAGGCCTCGACCGCGAGGTCCGTGGTGCCGTTCGCGACGGCCACGGTCGGCAGCACGAGCGCGGCGGCGAGCACGCCGCCGAGCACGGCGGTGAGGACGAACGCCAGCACCAGCGCGACCGCCCTCGTGACGGTCATGCGCCGGGCGGTTCGACCCCCGCCGGGTGCCATGTGCGCCACGGTAGGGGGTCCGCGCGCAGGTCGCGCCCGGGAGCGGGGTGAGTTCATCCCCGCCGGGTGAGGGCGGGGCACGGGCGACGCGGTGCCGCGGCGCGGGGGCGCCCGGGGTGGGCGCCCCCGGGGGCTCAGAAGTCGCCGCCCCCGAAGTCGCCGCCCCCGAAGTCCCCGCCGCCGACGTCGCCCCAGCCGCCGCCGTCACCGCCCCAGCCGCCGCCGTCCGCGGCGACGTCCCCGCCGTCGCCGTACCCGTCCGCGCCGGCGTCGGCGCCCGGGTCGCCCCCCGCGTCCGCCGCGGCGTCGCCCTGGTCGGACAGGTCGAACAGGCTGTCCGCGATCGCCGTGCCGACGAACGCCCCGGCCACGCTGGCGAGCAGCGAGCCGGCGATCATGCCGCCCATCCCCATGCCGCCGCCCATGCCGCCGCCCATGCCGCCCGCGCGGTCGAACGACCGCTCCAGCGTGCCCGGCTGCCGCAGCTCCGCTCGGGTGGCCATCCGCGCGAGCGAGCGCGGGTCGTCGTCCGTGGCGCGCTCGGCGGGCGGCACCTCCGCGGCCAGGCCGTCGAGGACCTGCCGGCGCTGCTCGGGCGTCAGCTGCGCGAACGCCTCCGCGTGCGCCTGCTCGATCGCGTCGGGCGGGGCGGTGCGCAGCAGGTACCGGTACCGCTCGACCGCGGCCTGGTCGGGGTCGGTGGGCGGTCGCGCGTCGGCCGGGCGTGCGCCGTACGGCTGCCGGTACGGCTGCTCCTGCCGGGGCTCGCGGCCCAGCAGACGGTCCAGGAAGCCCATGGTCGTCCCCTCTCGTGGTCGTCCCCGGGTCAAACGCCCCGGTCGGGGCGCCGGTTCCCGCGCCGGTCCTCCCGGCATCATCACCCGGTTCTCGCGAAGCCACCCGATGGGTCGGGCGGGCTCGCGAGAATCGAGTGGGAACCCGGCGCGCCCGCTGCCTACGCTGCCGGGGTGGCTGACGACGACGCACGCGCGGGTGCCCGGCCCGCGGCCCCGACGCCCCCGCCCGCCGACCCCGCGCGGTTCCTGGTGCGCGGGCGGCTCGAGAACCTTCCCCGGCGCCGGGCGGACCGCGACCTGGTGCTGCGGTGGGTGGCGCAGGGCGCGCTGCCGCTGGAGGAGCCCGTCGGCGAGCGGGTGCTCACCGACCGGCTGGCGGGGCTGGCGCGCGACCCGGTGGGCCTGCGCCGGGAGCTCGTCGAGGCGGGCCTCGTCACCCGCACCCGCGACGGTGCGGAGTACTGGCGGACCCGCGTGACGGAGTTCGACCCGCTCTGACCGCCGCGGGCCGCCCGGCGTGCGTCAGGTGAGCGCGGCGAACGCGTCCGCGACGGTCTCGTGCGGCGGCAGCACCCGGATCATCGTGGTCAGGGTCAGCACGTCGAGCACCTGGCCGGTGGGCCGCGCGATGGTGAGGTCGCCCCCGGCGGTGCGCGTCGCGCGCAGCCCGGCGACGAGCGCCCCGAGGCCGGACGAGTCCAGGAACGTCGTCTCCTCCAGGTCGACGACGAGCTTGGTGCGCCCCTGCTCGACCAGGTCGGCGACCACCGCGCGGAGCTCCGGGGCGTCGCCGGCGGTCAGCCGCCCCCGGGGCCGCAGGACCACCACGGGCCCCCCGATCCGCTGCACCGCGATCTCCACGTCCGCCCCTTCCGCCGCGCGCCGGCGTGCGCCGACCCGCCCCAGCGTAGGCAACCGCGCCGGGCGGTGCGGCGCGCGTCCAGGTGCTGCGACCCGGCCCGACCCGACGCGGCCCGATGCCGCCCCCCCTCACGCGTCCGGCCGGACCCGGGCCTCGTGCCGCGGCAGGTCGTCGTCGCCCAGGTCGGTCCGCCAGCCGCCGACCACCCGCAGCCCCGCCACGTCGAGGTGCGGCGCGATGATCTCGGCCAGCGGCGTCGGCCAGTCGGGCGCGCTCAGCCGCTCCCGACCCAGCGGCTCGCCCTCGCCGTCCCGGACCGTCAGGGTCCACACGAGGTCGCCGTCGCCGGACGCGTCGGGCGAGTGGACGGTCACCGTCCGGGCCCGCGCGAGGGTCGCGTCGTCGAGCGCCGCCAGGCGCGGCAGGTCCGAGTGGTGCGGCATCGTCGCCTCCCCGTCCGATGACGGCATCATGCGCGCGGCCCTCGCGGCCCGACCGCCGCCGCGCGGGTGAATCTGCGAGCATGGCCGGGGCGGGCCGCCGGGCCGTCCGGCCAGGTGCACCAGCTGGGAGGACTGCTTGACGGGCTCTGCGCTCCGGGTCGTCGTGCTGGACGACGACCCCGACGTCGCGGCGTACACGGGGACGGTGCTGGAGCGCCGCGCGGGCTGCGAGGTGGTCGTGCTGCACGACGCCTCGGACATCGCGGGCACGCTGGCGCGGTTCGACCCGGACGTCGTGGTGACCGACATCGAGATGCCGGGCACGTCCGGCCTGGAGCTCGCGGGCCTGCTGCGGGAGCGGGCGCCCGACGTGGGCGTGGTCGTCATGACCGCGCACGTCTCGGTCGAGTACGCGGTCGGCGCCCTGCGGCAGCGCGCCGACGAGTTCCTCACCAAGCCGGTCCCCGCGGGCCAGCTCGTCGAGGTGGTGCGCCGGCTGGGCGAGCGCCGCCGCGCCGCCCTGGCCGCCCGCCCGGTGGTGCTCGCGGTGGGCGCCCACCCGGACGACGTCGAGATCGGCGCCGGCGGGATCCTCGCGGCGCACCGGGCCGCCGGGGACGCGGTCGTGATCCTCACGCTGTCCCGGGGCGCGCGGGGCGGGGACGTCGCGGACCGGGAAGGGGAGTCGCGGGCGGCGGCCGGGCTGATCGGTGCGCGCCTGCTCCTGGAGGACCTGCCGGACACCCAGGTCCCGGTCGCCGGGCCGACCCTGGAGATCGTCGAGCGCGTCGTCGCCGAGGTGCGGCCCTCGGTGGTCTACACGCACAGCGCCAACGACCGGCACCAGGACCACCGCGCGGTGCACGACGCGACGATGGTCGCGACCCGCGGGATCGGCACGGTCGCCTGCTTCCAGAGCCCGTCGGCGACCGTCGGCTTCCGGCCCAACCGGTTCGTCACCGTCGACGACCACCTGGAGACCAAGCTCGCGATGCTGGCGTGCTTCGCGTCCCAGGCGGGCATCCGGGACTACCTCGAGCCCGACTTCGTGCGCGCGACGGCGCGGTACTGGTCCCGGTTCGGCACCGGGCGCGCGGTGGAGCCGCTGGAGATCGTCCGGGACACGGGCGGCCCGGGCCCCGGGGTGGTCCCCGGGGGTGCGGCGGGCGCGGCGTGACGTCCCGGCCGCGCGACCGCACCGTGCTGCTCAAGCACGCGCCGACGCTCTTCGCCGTCCTGCTCGGGGGCGCGCTCGCCGCCGCGGCCCCGGGGACGGCGGTGACGGACCCCGGCGCGGTGGTCGCCGGGGCGCTCGTCCTGGTGGTCGCCACGGCCCTCGCCGTCGTCGCGGCGCTCCACCCGCCGGCCGCCACGTGCCGCGCCGTCGACGCCTGGGCCGCGGGGGACGGCTGGGCGGTCGCGGTCCCGCTCGCGTCGGTGCTGGCCGTCGGGCTCCTGCGCGCCGGCACCGGTGGCTCCGGCTCGCTGTTCGGCGCGGTGCTGGTGCTGCCGGTCATCTGGATCGCCGCCGAGCCCGGGCGGTGGGCGGTCGTGCTGGCCGCCGGGGCGTCGTGCGTCGCGCTGCTGCTGCCCGCGCTCCCGTGGCCGGATGGGCAGCCGGACGACCTCGCGTGGTGGCGCGCGGGGTTCGCCCCGGTCGTCTACGCCCTCGCCGCGCTCACGGTCAACGAGCTCGCGCGCCGCCTGCGCGGGCACCTCGCGCGGCTGCGCGACGCGGACCGGCTCACCCGCAGCGTGCTCGACGCGGTGACCGAGCAGGCCGTCGTCGGCACGGACCCGGACGGGCTCGTCGACGTGTGGAACCCCGGCGCGGAGCGGCTGCTCGGCCGGACCGCCGCCGAGGCCCAGGGCGTCCTGCGGGCCGACGCCCTCGTCCAGCCGGCGGAGCTGCAGGAGCGCTGGCGGCAGGCCGGGACCGTCACGCCGTTCGCGGCGCTCGTGGCGGACGTCGCACCCGGCCGGCCCGAGGCGTCCGAGTGGACCTGGCTGCGCGCCGACGGCGCGCCGGTGCCCGTGCAGGTGTCGACCACGGTCCGGCTGGATGGCGAGGGGCGGCCCGCCGGCTATCTGTTCGTCGCCACGGACGCCACGGCCGTGCACGAGGCAGCCCGGCTGCAGGACCAGTTCACCGGGATGATCTCGCACGAGCTCCGGACGCCGGTCAGCGCGGTCGTCGGCCACCTGGACCTGCTGCGGGACGACCCGCTCACGCCCGACCAGCAGCGGTCCGTCGAGGTCGCCGAGCGGAACGCCGGTCGCCTGCTGCGGCTGGTGGACGACCTGCTGTTCACGGCCCGGGTGGACGCCGGGCGGTTCCCGCTCGCGGTCGCCGACGTCGACGTGGCGGAGGTGGCGCGCGCGGCGGTCGAGTCGGCGCGCCCGGCCGCGGACCGCGCCGGCGTCGACCTGGCGCTCGACGTCCCCGACGGCCCGGTGCCGCTCCGCGCCGACGCGGTCCGGCTCGCGCAGGTGTGCGACAACCTGCTGTCCAACGCGGTGAAGTTCACGCCCGCCGGGGGCACCGTCACGGTCCGCGTCGCGGCGACCGTCGACCACGTCCGGCTGGCGGTGGCGGACACCGGGCTCGGGATCCCCGCGGAGGAGGTCGACCGGCTGTTCTCCCGGTTCTTCCGGACGACGACGGCGACCCGGAACGCCGTGCCCGGTGTCGGGCTGGGGCTGGCGATCACCCGGTCGGTCGTCGTGGCGCACGGCGGCGTGATGGAGGTCACGAGCACCGAGGGGGAGGGGACCACGTTCACGGCGGTCCTGCCGCGCCGGCGACGGGAGCCGGCGGCCGGCTGAGCGCGCGGACGGGCCCGGGAACGACGAAGCCCCGCGTCGCCTGGGGCGATGCGGGGCTTCCTCGGTGGCTCCGACCGGCGTCGATCCGGTGACCTTTCGATTTTCAGTCGAACGCTCTACCAACTGAGCTACAGAGCCTTGATACGACGACACCGGCCCAGTGGACCGGTGTGATCGAGCGACCCCGACGGGACTTGAACCCGCGACCTCCGCCGTGACAGGGCGGCGCGCTAACCAACTGCGCTACGGGGCCTCGTTGTGAGACCTATTCTTCCACATGCACGGAACTCGTACCCCCAACGGGATTCGAACCCGTGCTACCGCCGTGAAAGGGCGGGGTCCTGGGCCGCTAGACGATGGGGGCTCGCGCCCCTGACGTCGAGGCGTCTTCAGACCGAGGAAGACTCTACGGGTAGGTCTGCGGATCCTCCAAATCGGCGAGGATGGGCAGGTGATCGACATGTCGCGCGAGGACTTCGAGGACGCCGTCCGGGACGGTCTGGACCGCATCCCCGACGAGCTCGCCGCCCGGATGGACAACGTCGTCGTGCTGGTGGAGGACGACGCGCCGGCCGACGACCCCGACCTGCTCGGGCTGTACGAGGGGGTCCCGCTCACCGAGCGCGGCGAGTTCTGGGCCGCCGGCTCCCTGCCCGACCGCATCACGATCTTCCGCCGGCCGACGCTCGCGATCTGCGCCGACCGCGACGAGGTGGCCGAGGAGGTCGCGGTGACGGTGGTGCACGAGATCGCGCACCACTTCGGCATCGACGACGAGCGGCTGCACGAGCTGGGCTGGGCGTGACGCGCGGTCCGGCGCCTGAGTGGGGGCCAAGGTCCCGTCCGGGGCGACCCGCGCGCTCGTAAAGTCCGGGTCAAGCGCGCTCTCGCGACCCCCGTCGCGCCGCGGCGCGCCCCGGGGCACCCCTCGCGGCCGCCCCGCGGCCTCGACGCGTAGGGAGCCCCACCATGACCGCGGACCTGACCCTGGACCTGTCCAGCGTGCACCTGGCGCGGGACGTCCACGCCGTCCTCGACGCGAGCCCCCGCGTGATCGTGCCGCAGACCCGGGCCGAGCTGTACGAGCTGGCCCTCGGCCCGGACGGCGGCCCGACCTTCGCGGTCGAGTACGACGTCGACGGCGCGCCGTACCGGGAGGCGGACATCGCGCGGTGCCGCAACGGCCTCGCGGTGAACTACCCCGAGGACTACATGCGCCGCCGCGACCCGGACTGCATGCGGATCGCGGACGGTCTGCCGACGGACAAGCCCCGGTACAGGGACGTCTACGGCGAGGACTTCGACCCGGTGCGCGCGGAGACCCTCGCGTGGCTCGCGACGCAGGAGCTCGTCGTGGTGCCGTTCCGCGCCGGCGGCCCCGCGGTCGGCTACCCGTCGCTCGCGATCTGCCCGGCGAACGCCGCGTTCTTCGCGCTCACCCTCGTCGACCTGCAGGGCTGGGTGACGTTCGAGGAGCTCGGGCCGTTCGACCCGCGGTCGATCCTGTACGTCGCCCCGCCGTTCCGGCACACCCGGTTCGGCGGCCGGCAGGTCGTCGTCCACGACCGGTCGGAGCGGCTGCACGAGGTGTGGGCCTACAACCTGTACCCGGGGCCGAGCGCCAAGAAGGGCGTGTTCTCGGTGCTGCTCGACATCGGCGAGCGCGAGGGCTGGCTCACCGCGCACGCCTCGTCGGTCCGGGTGACCACGCCGTACGAGAACGAGACCGTGATCATGCACGAGGGCGCCTCGGGCGGCGGCAAGTCCGAGATGTGCCAGGAGATCCGGCGCGAGGACGACGGGCGCATCCTGGTCGGCACGAACGTGGTCCGGGACGAGCCGTACCACCTGACGCTCGGCGAGACGTCGGCGCTCGCGCCGGTCACCGACGACATGACGCTGTGCCACCCGTCGGTGCAGGGCGGGGACGGCCGCCTGACGGTCTCCGACGCCGAGGCGGGCTGGTTCGTCCGGGTCGACAACCTGACGGCGTACGGCGAGGACGTCGCGCTGGAGCGGGCCGTCATCGAGCCCGACCAGCCGCTGGTGTTCCTGTCGATCGACGGCGTCCCCGGCGCCACGGCCCTGCCGTGGGAGCACACGCTCGACTCCACGGGGCGGCGGTGCCCGAACCCGCGCGTGGTCATCCCGCGGTCGTCGATCAAGAACGTGGTCGCCGAGCCGCAGCCCGTCGACGTGCGCACCTTCGGCGTCCGGATGCCGCTCTGCACCCGGGACGCGCCCACCTACGGGATCATGGGAATGATGCACGTGGTGCCGCCCGCGCTCGCGTGGATCTGGCGGCTGATCGCCCCGCGCGGCGACAAGAACCCGTCGATCGGAGAGAGCGCCGACGTCACCGCGGCACTCGCGCACGGCGGCATGGTGGCCGAGGGCGTCGGCTCGTACTGGCCGTTCTCGACGGGCACGAAGGTCGCGGCCGCGAACCTGCTGCTGCGCCAGCTGGTCGAGCACGACCGCACCCGGTACGTGCTGACCCCGAACCAGCACATCGGGGCGTACCACGTGGGCTTCTCGGCCGAGTGGCTGACCCGCGAGTACCTGGCCCGGCGCGGCGGCGGCCGGATCCGGCGGGAGCAGCTCGCCCCGGCCCGGTGCGCGCTGTTCGGCTACCGGCCCACCGAGATGAAGCTCGACGGCCAGCAGATCCGGCCGACGCTGCTGCAGCCGGAGTACCAGACGAACGTCGGCGCGGACGCGTACGACGCGGGCGCCGCGGTGCTCCAGGGGTTCTTCGCCCACGAGCTGCAGCAGTTCCGCACCGACGACCTCGACCCCCTCGGCCGGGAGATCATCGACCTGTGCCTCGCCGGGGCGCCGGTCGAGGCGTACGAGGAGCTGACGCCGCTGCACCTGTAGGCCCCGCGCGCGGCGTGGCTACGCTCGGGTGCGTGACCGCCGAGACGACCCACGCCGCCCGCCCCGCCCGCCCGCGCCTCGGCGTGGTGCTCCTGCCCCAGCAGCGCTGGGCGGAGGCGCGGCACACCTGGCGGCGCGCCGAGGAGCTCGGCTTCGACCACGCCTGGACCTACGACCACCTGGCGTGGCGGACGCTGGCCGACGAGCCGTGGTTCGCCACGGTCCCGCTGCTCGCGGCGGCGGCCGCCGTCACGGAGCGGATCCGGCTCGGCACCTGGGTGGCGTCGCCGAACTTCCGGCACCCGGTGCCGTTCGCCAAGGACGTCATGGGGCTCGACGACGTCGCCGGCGGCCGGTTCCTCCTGGGGCTCGGCGCGGGCGGCGAGGGTTTCGACGCCGGCGTGCTCGGCCCGGCGCCGACCCGCGGCGAGCGCACCCGGCGGTTCGAGGAGTTCGTCGAGCTGCTGGACCGGCTGCTCACCCACCCGGTGACCGACCACGAGGGCACGTTCTACGAGGCGCACGGCGCGCGGATGCACCCGGGCACGATCGCCCGGCCCCGCACCCCGTTCGTCGTCGCCGCGGGCGGCCCGCGCACGATGGCGCTGGCCGCGCGGTACGGGCAGGGCTGGGCGACCTACGGGCCGGTGTTCGCGCCCGACGAGCAGCCCGCGTCGCCGGCCGCCGCGCAGGAGGCGTGGTGGGCCGGGCTCGCCGAGCAGGTCGACCAGCTGCGGGAGATCGCCGGCCGGCTCGCACCTGGCGGCCGGGTGCCGGACCTGTACCTCAACCTCGACGGGGCGCCCGTGTTCTCGCTGGAGTCCGCCGCGACGCTCGTCGAGGGCGTCGAGCGCGCGGCGGACCTCGGGTTCACGGACGTGGTGGTGCACTGGCCGCGCGCCGAGGGGATCTACGCGGGGTCCGAGGACGTGCTGACCGAGGGGCTGTCCCGCCTGGGGCGGTGACGACCGTCAGCGGGCCTGCCGCGCCTGCCACGCGCTGGTGACCATCTCGGTCAGCGTGTGCCGCATGACCCAGTCGAGGTCGCGGGCCGCGGCCTCGCCCGACGCGACGATCCGCGCCGGGTCGCCCGGCCGCCGGGGGGCGACCTCGGGCTCGAACGCGATGCCCGTGCCCTCCGCCATCGCGGACATGATCTCCCGCACGGAGACGCCGTCCCCGGAGCCGAGGTTGTAGACCCGCTGCAGCTCCCGGCCCTCGTCCAGCGCGCGCGCTGCGGCGACGTGCGAGGTGGCCAGGTCGGCGACGTGCACGTAGTCGCGCACGCAGGTGCCGTCGGGGGTGTCGTAGTCGTCGCCGTTGATCCGCGGGGTGCGGCCCGCGGCGAGCGCGTCCAGCACGAGCGGGAACAGGTTGTGCGGGCTGGTGTCGGACAGCTCGGGCGTGCCCGACCCGACGACGTTGAAGTAGCGCAGCGAGGTGTGCGCGAGCTCGGTCGCCCGGCCCTGGTCCCGGAGCAGCCACTCCCCGATGAGCTTCGACTCGCCGTAGGGCGACTCGGGCGCCGTCGGGGTGTCCTCGGTGACCAGGTCGACGTCGGGGGTGCCGTACACGGCGGCGCTGGACGAGAACACGATCCGCCGGACGTCGGCGGCGGCCATCGCCTCGAGCAGCCGCGCGGTGCCGGTGACGTTCTGGTCGTAGGTGTGCAGCGGGCGCTGCACCGAGACGCCGGCGTACTTGAACCCGGCCAGGTGCACGACGCCGGTGACGTCGTGCTCGCGGAGCGTCGCGGTGACCAGGTCGGTGTCGAGGACCGAGCCCTCCACGAACGGCACGTCGTCGGGGACGAAGCCCCGGTGCCCCGAGGACAGGTCGTCGAGGACCACGGCCCCGATGCCCACCTGCCCGAACGCCCGCACCACGTGCGAGCCGATGTACCCAGCGCCTCCGGTGACCAGCCACGTCATGCGACCACCCTAGCGCGTCCCGGTGGTGCTTTCTGCGCGGAAGCGGTGGTTTGTGTTCGGTGCGGAGGTGAAGCGGGCGGGCGGGCCGCCGGCCCGCCGCGGCGCGCCCGGCCCGAGGGGTCGTGCATCCGGTCCCGATGAGGCAGAGTGCACCGCAGGCCGCCGGTGGGCGGTCGCGGCGACCGGCGCCGTGCCCGGCGCTCCGGTGGCGGCGCGCGAGATGCTCAGTATGCTGAGCATCCACTCGAGCCTGGGGAGGACGCGTGCGCAGTGCCCGCACCCGAGCGGAGGGAGTCGGCGGTCTGGTCGCCGACGCCCCGCCGCGCGCCCGCGCGGGCAGCCGCCCGCACGTGAGCGCGGCGGCCACGACCACCGACGAGCCGGGCCTCGCCGCCCGCGTCGAGGACGGCGTCGCCGCCGTCCGGCTGCTGCTCGTGGACGACGCCGCCGCACGCCGGTCGCGCGCGCGGGAGCTGGCCGCCGAGCACGCCGCCCTGTGGCGCGCGGTCGGCGAGCAGATCGGCGGCGGCCGGCTCATGCGCCCGCGGCTGACGGTGGCCGCGTACCTGGGCCTGGGCGGCACCGACCTCGCGGCCGTCGCCCCGGTCGCCGCGGCGCAGGAGGTCCTGCACACCGCGATGCTCGTGCACGACGACGTCCTCGACCACGACGACACCCGCCGCGGACGCCCGAACGTCACCGGCACGGTCCGGCGGCGGCTCGCCGCGCGCGGCGTCGCGGGCCCGGCGGCCGACGACCCGGTGCTCGCGGCCGGGCTGCTGGGCGGCGACCTCGCGATCGCGGCGGCGTTCGACCTCGTCGCGTCGGCGCCGGTCCCGGCCGCCACCGCGCTGCGGGTCGTGCGGTCGCTCGCCCGCGCCGTCGACACGACGGTGGCGGGGGAGCTGCTCGACGTCACCGGCGCGCTGCACGGGCCCACCGCCGTCGACGCGCTGCGCGTCGCGGAGCTCAAGACCTCCGTCTACTCCTGCTGCACGCCGCTCGCAGCCGGCGCGGTGCTGGCCGGCGCCGACGACCGGGTGCTCGGCGTGCTCGACCGGTTCGGCACCGCGTTCGGCGTCGCGTTCCAGCTGCTCGACGACGAGCTGGGCGTGTTCGGCGACCCCGCGACGACCGGCAAGTCGGTGCTCTCGGACCTGCGCGAGGGCAAGCGGACCGAGCTGCTGCGGCTGGCCTACCTGCGCGCGGACGACGCGCAGCGGGCGGTGCTGGACGCGACCGTGGGCCGGCCCGACCTCACCGAGGGCGACGCCGCGCGCGTCCGGGACGTCATCGCGGCGTCGGGGGCGCTGGCGGAGGCGCGTCTGGTGCGGGCGGACGCCGTGCGCACCGCGCGGACGACCGCGGCGGGGGGGCTGCCCGAGCCGCTGGCCGGCTACCTCGTCGACCTGGTGGACGCGACCGCCGGGGTGGCCGGGTGACCGCGACCCGGCTCCCCGTGCGGGCCGCGTCGGCCGCGCTGTACGACCGCACCGCCGCCCGGGCCAGCCGCGCCGTCCTCGCGGGGTACTCGACGTCGTTCGGGCTGGGCACCCGGCTGCTCGGCCCGCGTGCCCGCCGGGACATCGAGGCCGTGTACGCCCTGGTCCGGATCGCCGACGAGGTGGTGGACACCCGCGGCGGCGACGACGCGGCGGCGCTGCTCGACGAGCTCGAGGCGCAGACCGCCCGCGCGATGGCGTCGGGGTACTCGACCAACCTCGTCGTGCACGCGTTCGCGCGCACCGCGCGCCGCACCGGGATCGGCGCGGCCGAGGTCGACCCGTTCTTCGCGTCCATGCGCGCCGACCTCACCGTCCGGGTGCACGACCGCGAGTCCTACCTCCGGTACGTCTACGGGTCGGCCGAGGTCGTGGGCCTCATGTGCCTGCAGGTGTTCCTCAACGCGGACCGCGCGCCGGGCGAGCCGGTGCGCCGGCCCGACGGGCCCACGGTCGACGGGGCGCGGGCGCTCGGCGCCGCGTTCCAGAAGATCAACTTCCTGCGCGACCTCGGCGCCGACTCCGGCGAGCTCGGCCGGCTGTACTTCCCCGGCGTCGGTCCCGAGGGACCCACCGACGGGCAGCTCGCGGACATCCTCGACGAGATCGGCGCCGACCTCGCGCGGGCCCGCGCGGCGCTCCCGCGGCTGCCCCGGCGTGCGCGCGCGGCGGTGTCGGCGACGCTGGCGCTCTACGACACGCTGCTGGCCGACCTGGCTGCGACGCCCCCCGAGCGGGTGCTGGCGACGCGGGTGCGGGTGAGCACGCCCCGGAAGGTGGCGGTGCTGGCCCGGACGCTGGCGGGCGAGGCGGTGGACGCGGCGCGGTCGCGCGGCGGGCGCGGGAGCTCGGGCTCGGGTGCCCGGGACGGACGAGACGACGGAGGTGCGGCGTGACGGGTCGGGTGGTCGTGGTCGGCGGCGGGATCGGCGGCCTCGCGACCGCGGCCCTGCTCGCGCGGGGCGGCGCGGACGTCACGCTGCTGGAGCGGCACGACCGGGTGGGCGGCCGTACCGGCACCTGGGAGCAGGACGGGTTCCGGTTCGACACCGGGCCGTCCTGGTACTTCATGCCGGAGGTGTTCGACCACTTCTTCGCGCTGCTCGGAGAGCGGGTCGAGGACCACGTCGACCTCGTGCGGCTCGACCCGGCCTACCGGCTGTTCCCCGAGCCCGACGCGGCGGCGGGTCCGGGAGCGGCGTCCGAGCCGTTCGACGTCGTCGGCGACCCCGAGGCGAACTGGGCGACGTTCGAGGCCATGGAGCCCGGGGCGGGCGAGGCGTTCCGCCGGTACACCGCGGAGTCGACGGACGCGTACCGCACGGCGCTGGACCACTTCCTCTACACGACGTTCGAGCGGCCGGACCGCGCGATCACCGGGGACGTCGCGCGGCGCTCCGGGACGCTGGCGTCGCTGCTGACCCGGTCGCTGGCGGACAAGGTCGCCGCGACGACCGACCACCCGGTGCTGCGCCAGGTGCTCGGCTACCACGCGGTGTTCCTCGGCTCGTCCCCGTACCGGGTGCCCGCGCTGTACTCGCTGATGAGCCACCTGGACCTCGTCGACGGCGTCCGGTACCCGCGCGGCGGCATGTACACGCTCATCGAGGCGATCGAGCGGCTCGCCGTCAAGGAGGGCGTGACGATCCGGACCGGCTCCGACGTCGTCGCGGTCGAGGTCGACGGCGCGGGGCGCTCGGCCCGGCACCCGCGGCGCACCGGCGTCGCCCGCGGCGTGCGCCTGGCGTCCGGCGAGGTCGTCCCCGCGGACGTCGTGGTGTCCGGCGCCGACCTGTTCCACACCGAGACCGCGCTGCTCGCGCCCGAGCACCGCACGCTGCCCGAGGCCTGGTGGCAGGACCGGGGCCCGGGCATCTCCGCGCTGCTCGTCATGGCGGGGGTGCGCGGCGCGCTCCCCGAGCTGGCGCACCACTCGCTGTTCTTCACGCGCGACTGGCCGGGCAACTTCGACGCGATCCTCGGTCCCGGGCGCTCGTCGCGCCCGGAAGACCTCCGGGTCCCGGACTCCGCCTCGCTGTACGTCTCGCGCACCACGGCCACGGACCCGTCCGCCGCGCCGGAGGGCCACGAGAACCTGTTCGTGCTGGTGCCGTTCCCGGCGGACGCGTCGATCGGCGCCGGCCCGGCCGGGGCCGCCGAGCTCGACTCGTACGCCGACCGGTACCTCGACCAGGTCGCGCGCTGGGCCGGCGTGCCGGACCTGCGCGCCCGGGTCGTCACCCGGAAGGTCGTCGGCCCCGCCGACTTCGCGCGCGACTTCTCCGCATGGCGCGGGACCGCGCTCGGCATGGAGCACACGCTGCGCCAGAGCGCGATGTTCCGGCCGGGCGACCGGTCGCCGCGGGTGCCGAACCTGCTGCACGTCGGCGGCGGCACCGTCCCCGGCGTCGGGCTGCCGATGTGCCTCATCAGCGCCGAGCTGGTCGCCAAGCGGCTGCTCGGCGAGACCTCGCCCAGCCCGCTGCCCACGCCGCTGCGCAGCGGCTACCTCGACGCCGCCCGGCGGCGCGGCGCCTGGACCGACGCCGTCCCGGCGGGGGCGCGGTGATCCGGTTCGCGTACCTCGGCGCGCTGCTGCTCGCGCTGGGGGGCCTCGCCCTGATCGACCGCCGGTGGCGCCTCGCGTTCTGGGACGCCCCGCGGCGCGCCGCGCTGTGCGTCGGGATCGGCGTCGTCGGCTTCCTGCTCTGGGACGTCGCGGGGCTGCTGCTCGGGATCTTCGCGCGCGGCGAGAGCCCGCACATGACCGGCCTGCTGCTGGCGCCGGACCTCCCGGTCGAGGAGGCTGTGTTCCTCACGCTGCTCTGCTACAACGCGCTCCTGGCCTGGCGCGGGATCGACCGGGCGCTGGCGTGGCGGCGGACGCGGGCCGCCGGGCCCGCCGGTGCCGCGGGGGAGGCGGCCCGGTGACCAACATCGTGCTCAACGTGCTCGTGCTCGCCGCGGTCGTCGCGGTGTCCTGGCGGGTGCTGCGCGGGCTGCGCCTCGGGCCCGTCGCCGGCGCCGCGCTCGTGCTGTGCGTGCTCACCATGGTGTTCGACACCCTGATGATCGCGGCCGACCTGTACGTCTTCGACGCCGACAAGATCCTCGGCGTCTACCTGTGGGGGGCTCCGCTGGAGGACTTCTTCTACGCCGTCGTCGCCGCGCTGGCGATGCCGGTGCTGTGGACCGTGCTGGAGCGCCGGTCCGCGGCGCGCGCGTCGGCGGCGCCCGGCGCCGGGGCCCCGGGGGACGTCGCGTGAGGCAGGTGCTCGCGGCCTCGCGGCCGTTCTCGTGGATCAACACCGCCTACCCGTTCGCCGCCGGCTACCTGCTGGCGACCGACGGGCGGGTCGACCTCACGTTCGTCATCGGGACGCTGTTCTTCCTGATCCCGTACAACCTGCTCATGTACGGCGTGAACGACGTGTTCGACTACGCCTCCGACCTGCAGAACCCGCGCAAGGGCGGCATCGAGGGGGCGCTCGCCGACCCGGCGGTGGCGCGGGTCGTGCACCGGCGGATCCTGTGGGCGAGCGCGCTGTCGGTGCTGCCCTTCCTGGTCTACCTGCTCGCGGTCGGGTCCCTCGCGGCCGGGCTGACGCTGCTGCTGGTGGTGTTCCTCGTCGTCGCGTACTCGGCGCCGGTGCTGCGGTTCAAGGAGCGCCCGGTCCTCGACTCGGCGACCTCCGCGATGCACTTCGTCGGTCCGCTGCTCTACGCGCTGGTGCTCGTCGGGGCCGACCTCGGGTCCCGGTCGGTGTGGCCGGTGCTGGTGGCGTTCGTGCTGTGGGGCATGGCGTCGCACGCGTTCGGCGCCGTGCAGGACGTGCGGGCCGACCGCGAGGGCGGGATCGGCTCGGTCGCGACGGTGCTCGGCGCGCACGCGACCGTCGTGCTCGCGACGGGCGCGTACGTGCTGGCCGCCGCCGTGCTGCTGGTGCTGCCGTGGCCGGGGTGGCTCGCCGCGGTGCTGCCCCTCGTCTACGCCGCGAGCACCGCGCGCTTCTGGTCCGTGCGGGACGAGGACTGCGAGCGGGCCAACGCCGGGTGGTGGACGTTCCTGTGGCTCAACCTCGTCGTCGGGTTCCTCGTGACGATGCTGCTGATCGCGATCGCGCTCACCACCTAGCCCGCGGGTCAGACCCCGGGCCCCAGCGGTGCGTGCAGCTCCGGGAGGGGCGCGTCCGCCTCGAACGCCGGCGCGTGCAGCAGCGTCACCGTCGCCCAGCCGCGCAGGAGCAGGCCCGCGTCGGTCTCCGACTCCTGCGACGCGGCCAGCTCGGAGTACGTGAGCATGAGGTTGCCGTGCTCGACCTCGTGCACCCGCGCCTGCACCGCGCCGAACGCGGCGAGCGGCGCCCGGCGCAGCCCGCGCACCTCGGCGAGCGGGCGGTCGGGGACGTTGAGGTTCACCACCCGGTCGCGCTGCTGCGGCTGGTCGAGCATCCAGCGGAGCACGTGCGTGGTGTACGCCTCGGCGGTGGCCCAGTGCTGCGGCCGGGCGTCGCCGAGCGACACCGCGAGCCCGCGGATGCCGTGCGTGGCCGCCGACAGCGCGGCGCCGACCGTGCCGGAGTGCAGCACGGCGTGCCCGGTGTTGGCGCCGCGGTTCACGCCGGACAGCAGCAGGTCCGGCTCCGGGCCGAACCCGCCGTGCGCCGCGACGAACGCGATCAGCGCCGGGGCCGCCCGGACCGCGAACGAGTCGACGCCGTCGGGCAGGCCGGGGGCGTCCTTGCGGTCGACCACCAGCCGCCCGTCGTGCTCGGCGCCGAGCAGCGAGGCGCTCGCGCCGGACGAGTCCCGCGCGGGCGCCGCGACCACCACCTCGTCCGCGCCGGCGGCCAGCGCCGCGCGGGCCAGGACGGCCAGCCCCTCGGACTCGATCCCGTCGTCGTTCGTCACCAGGACGCGCATGGTCGCTCCTCCTCGTCCCCGGCCGCACCGGGGGTCGTCCGTCGTCCGTGCCGGCGGTCAGCCGACCTCCCGCACCACGATCTGCTCGGCGAACCGCTCGATCTGCTCGCGGTGGCCGGTGCCCAGCCCGCGCCGCGTGACGTTCAGGGCGCCCGCCGCGGCGCCGAGCCGCGCCGCCTCGGTCAGCCGGAGCCCGCGCCCGACGCCGACCGCCATGCCGGCGGTCATGGAGTCGCCCGCGCCGCGGTGGTCGACCGTCGTCACCGACGGCGCCACGACCTCCGAGACGCCCGACGCGGTCACCAGCAGCGCCGGGTCGGCGGCGCGGGACACCACCATCGCCCCGACCTGCCCGGGCGCCTCCGCGTCCACGTCGATGGGGTCGTCGGGGAACTCGTCCCCGTGGCCCTCGGGCAGCCCCGGCTCCGGGCGCAGCAGCCGCCGGGCGCCCTCGCGCAGCGAGTCCACCGAGCCGTCCTCCGCGAGCCCGGCCTCGAGCAGCTCCTCGTGCGACATCTTCAGCACGTCCACGCCGGCCCTCGCGGCCTCGACGGCGGCCTTGCCCGACAGGTCGGCGACCGTCTTCACGCCCGCGGCCCGCAGGTCGCCGATCAGCCGGCCGAAGAACGACGCCGGCAGCAGCGGCGACGGGTACGCGCCCGTGATCACGCAGACGTCCGCGTCCAGGGCCTCGACGAGGATCGTGCCGTACAGGTCGTCGATCTCGTGCCGGTCCAGCCGCGCCGGCGGCATGAACGCGAGCTCGGTGCGCTCCCCGCCGCGCCGGTCGTGCAGGTAGGCGCCGTTGCCGCCCGCGTACGACACCCGCCGCACCCGCAGGTTCTCGGTCTCCGCGAGGTGCCCGAGCACGGTGCCGGTCTCGCCGCCGAACGGCCCGCACACCACGACCTCCGCGCCGAGCGAGTACGCCATCCGCGCCACCCACAGGCCCTGGCCGCCGGAGTGCACGTGCAGCTCCGGGGTCTCGTCGTCGGAGCCGGTCTCCAGCGTGACCGTGAGGATCGGCGTCGGGGCGAGCACGCACACGCGGGGGTTGCGGCTGGTCGGCACGGCGTCCTCCTGGGCTCGGGGTCGTCCCGACCCATGCTGACGTGCGGCGACGCGCGGTGCGACCGGAGCGGGCGGCATCCCGGGCGGCCCCGCGCGGTGTGCAGGTCGTGCGCAGGGTCGGCGGAGCGCCCGGCCACGGGTGGTGACGGCGCGACCGGGCGTGTTCGATGGCTCGCGTGATCCGTGCAGCAACACCGCTCTCCGTGCCCGCCGCGACGACCGAGGAGGCCGTCGACACCGCCCGCGACGTCCTCGTCCCCGTGCTCTGGGTGGCCGGCGCCGTGGTCGTCGCCCTCCTGGTCGCGGTGCTCATCGGCGCCCTCGTCCGCACCGTCGCGAAGCGGTCCGCCCTCGCCGCCGACCTGGCCCGCCGGTCCAAGCGCCCGCTGCGGGCGGTGCTCATCGTCATCGCGGTCTGGGTGGCGCTGGCCATCTCCGTGTCCGACGCCGACTGGGAGACCTCGTGGATGCGGGCGATCGGGCACGTGCTGCTCATCGCGCTGATCGCCGCGGCGACCTGGCTCGTCGGCACGCTGGCGTTCGTCGTCGAGGACCTCGCGCTGCAGCGCTACCGGGTCGACGTGAAGGACAACCGGCACGCCCGCCGGGTGCGCACGCAGGTCCAGCTGCTCCGCCGCATCACGGTCGCGGTGCTGGTCGTCGTCGGCGTCGCCGCGGTGCTGCTGACCTTCCCGGGCGTCTCGGCGTTCGGCGCGAGCCTGCTGGCGTCCGCCGGTCTGCTGTCCGTCGTCGCCGGTCTCGCGGCGCAGAGCTCCCTGGCGAACGTGTTCGCCGGGCTGCAGATCGCGTTCACGGACGGCATCCGGGTCGACGACGTCGTCATCGTCGAGCAGCAGTGGGGCCGGATCGAGGAGATCACCCTCACCTACGTGGTCGTGCACATCTGGGACGACCGCCGGCTCATCCTGCCGTCGACCTACTTCACGCAGACGCCCTTCGAGAACTGGACCCGGCGCGCCGCCGAGCTGCTGGGCACCGTCGAGATCGACGTCGACTGGCAGGTGCCGGTGGACGAGCTGCGCGCCGAGCTCAACCGGCTGCTCGCCGACACCGACCTGTGGGACCACCGGGTCGGCATCCTCCAGGTCACGGACGCCGTCGGCGGGGTCGTCCGGCTGCGCGCCCTGGCGAGCGCCGTGGACGCCCCGACCCTGTTCGACCTGCGCTGCTACCTGCGCGAGGGCCTGGTGTCCTACCTGCAGCGGAACGCCCCGCAGGGGCTGCCCCGCACCCGCATCGAGACGACGAAGGGCACGCCGCTGCCGGTCGTCGAGCCCGCGCCCGCGCCGTCCCGGCGGCCGCGCACCGGCGCGCACGCGGTCGTCGAGCCGGCGACCGAGACCGGGCAGCTCGACGCCCGGCTGTTCACCGGCAGCGTGGAGGCGATGCAGCGCGCGGGGTCGTTCGCCGGCCCGGGCGAGGACGTGATCGCCGAGCGTGAGGAGCACGCCGCGGAGGCCCGGCAGGAGGCGGAGGTCACCGCAGGACGGTCCTCGGGCGGACGCAAGGTCGACGTCGTGCCGGCGCCCGGGACGGACGCGGTGCCGCAGGCCGCAGCCGCCGCGGGCGGCGCCGGGACGCCCGACGCGGTGCCGGTGGCGCCGGCGCCCGGGAGCGGGTCCGGGACGGGGACGACGGTCGCCGCGGCGGCGGGGGCGCCGTCCGGGGCGGCGACCGGCTCGGGCGTCGAGGCGTCGGCCGCGGGGACGACCGGGTCCTCCGGCGTCGTCGCTCCGGCGCCGGGACCCGAGACCCTGCCGCCCGGGACCCCGGCCGCGACGACGCCCACGGCCGCCGCGGAGCGACCCGACGGGTCCGCGTCGCCGGCACCGGGGGAGTCCGGGACGATGATCCTGCCCGCCTACGGCGCGGACCGGACGCCGACCGGCCAGACCGGCGAGACCCAGGTCCAGCCCGCGGTCCCCGCGTCCCCGGCTGCGCCGGCGGACCCCCCGGTCACCCCGGCCACCCCGGCCACCACCGAGGCCGCCTCGGCCGCTCCGACCGACGACACTCCAGCGCCGCCGACGCGCCGCTCGGTCCGCAGCGCCCCGATCGACCCCCGCGACCGCCCCACCCGCTGACCCCCCCCGCGCGCCCCGCGCCCCGTGCCCCGCCGAGATGGCAACTCTCGGCTGTGTGCAACCACGTCCGCGCAGCCGAGAGTTGCCATCTCGGCGAGCGGGGTTGCGGGGCGTGCGGAGGGTGGAGGGGGAGGAGGGTGCGGGATCGCGGCGCGGGTGTCCAGCGGGCTCCGCGCAGCGGACGCGCGCGGTCTTGCCCAGCGGACGCGCGGTTGCGTCCCGGCGACGACCCGCCGACGGTGGAAGGGTCCGATGGTCGCGGCGCCCCGGCGTCACGACCGCCACCGGCCACGAGAGGAGCACCCGTGCTCACCCTGACCGAGAACGCCAGCACCGCCGTCCGCGACCTCACCACCCGCGCGGGGCTCCCCGACTCGGGCGGTCTGCGCATCGCCGAGTCCCAGCAGCAGCTCGGCTCGTTCGAGCTCGCGCTCGTCCCGGAGGCCGTGCCGGGCGACGACGTCATCGACTCCGACGGTGCGACCGTGTTCGTCTCCCCGGAGACGTCGACCGCGCTCGCGGACCTCACGCTCGACGCCGACCCGTCGGCGACCGGCGCCCCGGGCTTCACCCTGGCGCCCCAGGGCTGATCTCCCCCGGGCACACAGCGAGGGCCCGCGCATCCGCCTGGTGCGGATGTGCGGGCCCTCGTCGTGCCGGGCGCCCCGGGCGGTCTCCCACCGTCCGGGGCTGGTGTCCGGCAACGGTCCGGCGACGGTCTCCCACCGTCGCCGGACCGGGTCACGGCCGGCCGTGCGTCAGGCGCGAGCGCCCTTGCGGCCGGTGAGCGCGCCGTAGATCAGCAGCACGATGATCGAGCCGCCGATGGCGAGCAGCCACGTCTGGATCGAGAAGAAGTCCTCGAGCGGACGGTTGAACAGCACGCTGCCCAGCCAGCCGCCCAGCAGGGCCCCGATCACGCCGAGCAGCAGCGTCACGAACCAGCCACCGGCCTGACGCCCCGGCAGGATCGCCTTCGCGATAGCCCCCGCGATCAGACCCAGCAGCAGGAAAGCGAAGAATCCCATCTGGCACCTCCAACAACTCGTTCGGACGGAGAGAACCGTGACACGGGTGGTCGCGGTCCGCATCCGGAACGCGTGCGGGCCTGCTGGTGAGCGGTCCGCGCCGCGTCCGGCGCGCGGTCGTCAGGACATCTGGCTCACGACGAGGGCCCCGAGCGCGAAGCCGATGATCGTGGCGACGATCGCGACGATCAGCGCGATCTTGCCGAGGCGCTCCTTGCGGACGACGGCCACGATGCCGGTGACGATGCCGGCGAGTCCGAACACGATCGGCAGGAACAGGATCGCGATCGCCGACAGGACGAACGTGATGATCGACAGCACCGGGGTGCCGGTGCTCGCGCCGACCGGTGCGGGAGCGCCGTAGCCGGCTGCGCCTGCGGGCGGTGCGGCGGGCGGCGTCGAGGCGGCGGGCTGGTGCGGGTCCTGACCGTACGGGTGCGTCATGGCATGTCCCCTGTCTCGTTCTCGGCACGGGTGGTGCGCAGATCCGGCCGCCATCGGGGCGGCACGCCGAAAACTAGGGCGAATGCGACAAAGCCGCCCGTCGAGACCGCGCCCGTCACCCGGACGGGTGGCGGGCGCGGTGGCCGGGCTCAGGCGGCGGGGAGCAGGGCGAAGGCGTTGCCCTCGGGGTCCGTGAGGTTGACCCACCGGGCGGTGCCGCCGACGGCGCCGACCCGGCGCGCGCCGAGGCGGACGAGCCGCTCGGACTCGGACTCGAGGTCGGACGTGACCAGGTCGAGGTGCAGCGCGTTGCGCACCACGCCGCCGGACGGCACGCGGTCGAAGACGAGGCGCGGCGCGCCGGTGTGGTCGAGCAGCTCGGCGTGCTCGGGGCTGGCGCCGGGGGCGACGTCCCGGCCGAGCGCGGCGCCCCAGAACCGGGCGACGGCCTGGGCGTCGTAGGCGTCGAACGTCACGCCGTGGAAGGTGCTGGCCATGGGGGCCTCCTGGGGTGGTCGTGGTGCGGGTTCGCGGGCCGGCGTCGACGGTGCCCGGCTCCCCGCGGGGCGGGGAGGTGACCGGGCGTCGGAGGCGGCGTACCCTGGAACGGAGGAACCTCCGTTTCGCGTTCGACTCTAACCGGAGGAGCCTCCGCATCGCAAGAGCAATCCCGAGGAGCAGTCCCGTGACCACCCCGTCCGCCCCCGCCGAGCGCCCCGCCCCGCGTCCCCTGCGGGCCGACGCCGCGCGCAACCGCGCCCGGCTGCTGGAGTGCGCCGCGACCGCGCTGGCCGAGGACGGCGACGCCCCGCTGGAGTCGATCGCCCAGCAGGCGGGCGTGGGGATCGGCACGCTGTACCGGCACTTCCCGGAGCGCAGCGCGCTGGTCGAGGCGGCCTACCGCCAGGAGGTCAGCGCCCTGTGCGACGCCGCGCCCGCGCTGCTCGACGACGACCGGCCCGCGGTGGAGGCGCTGCGCGACTGGATGGGCCGGTTCGTCCGGTACGCCGCCACGAAGCGGGGGATGGGCGCGGCGCTGCGCACGGCGGTGGGCTCGGACTCGTCGCTGTTCGCCGACACCAAGGCGGGGATCATCGCGGCGATCGACGAGCTGCTCGCCGCCGGCCGGGCGGACGGCTCGGTCCGCCCCGACGTCGACGGCGAGCAGGTCATGCTCGCGATGGGCGGCGTGTGGAACGTGCCCGACTCCGACCGGTGGGCCGAGCGCGTGCGCGGGCTGCTCGACCTGGTCGTCGACGGGCTGCGGTACGGCGCGGGCGACGCCTGCCCCTGAGGTCGACCCCGGGGCGGGCGCCGTCGTCGCGGCCGGCCCGGCGGCTCAGGCCCGGGACAGGTACGCGCCGATCCGGTCGAACGCGCCCTCCCAGGCGTGCTCGGCGAAGAAGTCCCGGATCTCGGGCGTCGGGAAGCCGCTCTGCACGACGCTCATCAGCGTGCCGTCGTCGACCGCCTCGAACGTGACGACCACGCGCGTCGCCATCGTCGCGCCGTCCGGGCTGCTGCCGACCGAGTCGGTGACCAGGCGGTGCGGGCGGTCGATCTCCAGGAACGTCTGGGTCTCGCGGAACAGCTCGTCGCGGCTCGGGCCCCAGACCGCGGTCTGCTGCCCGCCGACCCGCAGGTCGACCTCGATCTCGACGATGCCCGGCTCCGTGTCCAGGATCGCGAACCAGGTGCGCTGCTTCTCGGCGTCGGTGTAGGCGTCGAAGACCTCGTCCGGGGTGGCGGGCAGGACGCGCTGGGCGCGGAGCTCGAGGTCGGTGGCGTCGGTGGTCATGGCGTGGGTCCTTCCGGTGGCGTCCGGCGGGCCGCCTCGTCGGCGCGCCCGCGCTGCAGGGTGAAGAAGGCCTCGAGCCCGTCCAGCCGGCGCTCCCAGAGCCGCTGGTAGAACCCGATCCAGGACATCGCGTCGTCCAGGTGTTCCGCCCCGAGGCGGCACTGCCGGGCGCGCCCGACCTTCTCGGTGACGACCAGGCCCGCGTCCTCGAGCACCCGCACGTGCTTCGTCATGCCGGTGAGGGTGATGCCGTACGGCTCGGCGAGCTGGCCGATGGTGGCCGGGCCGTCGCCGAGACGCACGAGGACGTCGCGCCGGGTCGCGTCGGACAGGGCGGCGAACACCTCGTCCAGGCGCTGTTGCTGAACCATGTAGTTCACCGTAACGCTGAACCGATCGGTGCACAATGCCTGTCGCCGGGGCCGGCTCAGCCCTCGCGGGCGCGCCGGTACGACGGCAGCCGCAGGCGCGCGGCCCAGCCCGGGACCCGCAGGGCGCCGGGGACGTGCCGCACCGGGTCGAACCGCAGGTCCGGGTCGTCCCCGTCCCCGGGCCGCGCGGGGCACACGAGCCGGCCCAGGCGGTGCCAGCGGCCACCGGGTCGCGCGGACAGGAGCACCAGGTCGACGCCGCCGTCCCGCGGTGCGCCGGGCGTCGGCACCGCGGCCACGACCAGCGCCCGCCCCTCGCCGTCGAGGAACGGCATCAGCGTCCCGTGCGGGCCGTCGAGCGGTCGCCGGCGCGGCACCAGGACGAACCGGGTCAGCCGGCCGAGCCCCGTCCCGGACAGCAGCAGGTCCTGGGTCCGCCCGTCCGCCTCCCACCGCACCGCCACGCCGAACACGTCGGGGAGCGGATCGGGCAGGCCGGCGGCCCGCGACACCCGGGCGACGGCCGGGACGACCAGCGGCGCGCCCAGCTCCAGGGCGCCCGGGGCACCGTCGGCGTCGACGAGCAGCGTCCCGTGCCGGACGACGCCGCGCGGGTGCAGCGGCCGGGGGGAGGGCCGGAGGCGGTCGACGGCCCCGACGAGCGCGCGCAGGACCGCACCGGCGGCGTCGGCCGCCCGCGTGGTCCCGGTGGTGGGCGACACGGTCACGAGGGTCCTCCGGTGCGGTGCGGCCCCGGTGCGCACGCCGGGACGACGCAGGCCGGGGCGTGCGGGCCGCGCCGATGCCGGACGCGGCGTCCAGCATGCGTCGGGGCTGGTCGGACCGCACCCGAGGCGCTCCCGCCGTGCGGTCGCGACCCGGCGGGGTGATGCTCGACCCCTGGACGCCCCCCGCCCCGGCCGACGAGGAGACACCGTGCACGCCGACGAGAGCCCCCTGCTGACCGCGACCCGCCGCCTGGAGCGCGCCACCGCCCTGGACGAGGCGGTCGACCGGGTGCAGCCCGTCGTCCTCAAGGCGCTGCGCACCAGCCCGCGGCTCGCGTCGCTGCTGCACGGCCGGCCGCTCGGCCACGCCGCGCACCCGCTGCTCACGGACGCGCCGATCGGCTTCTGGGTGAGCGCGACCGTCCTCGACCTGACCCCGGGCGGCGGGGACGGTCGCCGCCGCGCCGCCGACCGGCTGCTCGGGCTCGGCATCCTGTCCGCCGTGCCGGCCGCGGTCACCGGCCTCGCGGACTGGGCCGTCTCCGACCGGAAGACCCTCCGCGTCGGCACGGTGCACGGCTTCCTCAACAACGTCGCGCTCGGCCTCTACGGCACCTCCTGGCTGCTGCGCCGGCGCGGGCACCGCGGGCTCGGCGTCGCGGTCGCGCTCGGGGCCGGCGGTGTGCTCGGTGCCAGCGGCTACCTCGGCGGGCACATGGCGTCGCGGCTCGGCTCGCCGCCCACGTCGGCGTCGGGTCCGGCGGAGCCGGAGGGCCGCGAGGGCACGGCGGCAGACGCGACGGCGTGACGCAGCGGCGCGCGGCCGTGGCGCTGCTGCTGCGCGGCCCGGGCGGCGCCGTCCGGGTGCTCGGGGTCGTGAGCGTGGTGGTCGCGGCGGTGGTGGACGGGCCGGTCGGGGCGGCGCTGCTGCTGCTCGTGCTGGCCGGGCTCGTGGTGCCGCCGGTCGTGCGGGCGGACCCGCGGCTCGACGCGGCGTACGGGGTCGGGCTGCTCGCGGCCGGGTGGTCCGGGGCGCTCGACCTCTACCAGCGGATCTCGTGGCTCGACGTCGTCATGCACCTGGTCGTCACCGGGCTGATCGCCGCGGTTGCGCACCTGGTGGTCGCGCGCGCCACGGGCGCCGTCGTCGACCCGGTCCTGCCGGCAGCCCGGCGCACGCGGGTGGGCTCGGTCGGCGTGACGACCGCGCTCGGGCTCGGGCTGAGCGTGCTGTGGGAGGTGGGCGAGTACCTCGGGAACACCTACATCGACGCCTCGATCCACGTGGGGTACCGGGACACGATCGGGGACATGGCCCTCGGCGGGATCGGGTCGCTGGCCGCGGGCCTCGCGCTGGTCGGGGCGGGCGTGGTCGCCGGACGGCGCGCCTGACCTGGCAGAGTACGGAGGCGAACGCCGTCCCCTCGACGAAGCAGGGAACCGATGATCCACCATCTGCGCGCCGGGGGCGTCAGCCTCCTGGTCGACGCCCGCGGCACCGCGGTGCCGGCCGTGCTGCACTGGGGTGCCGACCTCGGGCATCTCGACGACGACGCCCTCGCGGCCCTGGCCGACGCGCTCGTACCGCCCGTGCCGCCGAGCTCGGTCGACGACCCGCTGCGGCTCTCGCTGCTGCCGACCCTGTCCCAGGGCTGGTCGGGCCAGCAGGCGCTCGCCGTGCACCGGTCGGGCCGGCTCGACGTCGACCCCACGCTGCTCTCCGTCGAGCGCCTGACCGTCGACTGGGACGACGTGCTGCGGGTGGACGTCGGCGACGCCGAGGCCGGCCTCGAGGTGCGCACCGAGCTGCGGCTGTCGCCCGAGGGCGTGCTCGCGGTCCGGCACGAGCTGCGGAACGTCGACGGCACTCCGCTGAACGTGGGCACTCTCGACGTCGTCCTGCCGGTCCCCGACCGCGCGCGCGAGGTCGCCGACCACACCGGCCTGTGGTCGCACGAGCGCCGGCCGCAGCGGCTGACCCCCGGGCACGGGGTGTGGCTGCGCGAGGCGCGGCACGGCCGGCCCGGCCACGACGACGCGTACCTGCTCGCCGCGGGGACGCCCGGGTTCGGCTTCCGGTCCGGCGAGGTGTGGACCGCGCACGTCGCGTGGAGCGGCGACCGCCGGCTCTGGGCCGAGCGCAACCCGCTCGGGCCGTCGGCCGTCGGCGGCGGCGAGCGGCTCGACCCGGGCGAGGTCGTGCTGGCGCCGGGGGAGGTGCTCGCCACGCCGTGGCTCGTCGCCACCTGGTCGGACGCCGGGATCGACGGCGCGAGCGACCGGCTGCACCGCCGGCACCGGCGCCGCCGCGGCCCGCTGCGCCCCCGCCCGCTCGTGCTCAACACCTGGGAGGCCGTGTACTTCGACCACGACCTCCCGACCCTCGCGCGCCTGGTGGACGCCGCCGCAGCGGCCGGCGTCGAGCGGTTCGTGCTCGACGACGGCTGGTTCCACGGCCGCCGGGACGACCGCACCTCGCTCGGCGACTGGACGGTCGACGCCACCGTCTGGCCCGAGGGCCTCCACCCGCTCGCCACGCTCGTCCGGGACGCCGGGATGGAGCTCGGGCTGTGGGTCGAGCCGGAGATGGTCAGCGCCGCCTCCGACCTGGCCCGGGCGCACCCCGAGTGGGTGCTCGGCCGGCCGTCGACGCCGGAGTGGCGGCACCAGCGCGTCCTCGACCTCGCCCAGCCGGGTGCCTGGGCGCACGTGCACGACGCCCTGGCCGCGCTGCTGCGCGAGTACCCGATCGCGTACCTGAAGTGGGACCACAACCGCGACCTGCTCGGCGGCTCCGCGCACCGGCAGACCGAGGCCCTGTACCGGCTGCTCGACGCCCTCCGGGAGGAGTTCCCCGACGTCGAGATCGAGTCCTGCGCGTCCGGCGGCGGCCGGGTCGACCTCGGGATCCTGGACCGCGTCGACCGGTTCTGGCCGTCGGACACCAACGACCCGCTCGACCGCCAGGAGATCCACCGCTGGACGTCGGTGCTGGTCCCGCCGGAGCACCTGGGCGCGCACCTCGGCGACGCCCGTGCGCACACGACCGGGCGGTCGAGCGACCTGGGCTTCCGGTTCGCGACGGCGCTGTTCGGCCACGCCGGGATCGAGTGGGACCTGACCCGGGCGTCCGAGGACGAGCGCGCCGCGGTCGCGACCTGGGCCGCCGCCTACCGGAACCTGCGCGGGCTGCTGCACGCGGGGACCGTCGTGCGGGAGGACGTCGCGGACCCGGCGCTCGCGGTGCACGGCGTCGTCGCCGAGGACCGGTCGGCCGCCGTCGTGGCGCTGGTGGCGCTGTCGGCGCCCGGGGTGTCCCGGCCCGCACCGGCGCGCGTGCCGGGCCTGGACCCCGAGCGGTCCTACCGGGTCGAGGTCCTGGACCTCGGGGCGGGCCTGCCGCGGGTGCTCGACGCCGGGGCGCCGGCGTGGTGGGACGCGGTCGTCGGCGGCGGGTCCGTCGTGCTGCCCGGCCGGGCGCTCGCGGAGACAGGGCTGGCGTGGCCGCTGCTCACGCCGCAGCAGGCGGCGGTGCTGCGGCTGACGGCGGTGTGACGCCGGACGGCGCGACAACCGAGAACAGCGGGGCGCTTGTTCTCGCTTACCGCGATAAGCGAGAACAGCGTCAGCGCGCTCCCGCGCCCGCCCGCGCCGGGGCGGTGGCGGGCGCCGCCGGGTCCGCCGGGACGTCGCGGAAGATGATCTTGAGGATCGGGAAGAACACCACGAACGAGATCAGCGCGTTGATGATCATCGTGACCACGTCGGCGCCCGCCTCGCCCGTGCTGCCCCAGCGGTCGATCATCCAGCGGTAGATCGGCGCCTTGTAGAAGCCCTGCAGCCACGCGGCGGCGAACGTGATGACGACGTACGCGAACGCGTACCAGGCGGCGGCCCGCCAGACGTTCGTGTCCGACTTGAACGTCACGTTGCGCTGCAGGAAGAAGTTGATGATCTGCGCGATCGCCAGCGTGATCTGCACGGCCAGGAAGTAGGCGAGCCCGCCGCCGCCCTCGGGCAGCGCCCCGGCGGCGTAGTCGAAGATGAAGAAGGTGCTGCCGTCGGCGTTGGTGTTGACCCCGAGCACCTGGAACGCGGTGTCGACCAGGGGGGTCAGGCCGAACACCCACTTGAGCACGGGCATGAGCGCGAGCTGCAGGACCGTCATGGCCATGCTGATGCCGGTGAACAGGGCGAACTCCGCGACGGCGGGACGTGCCTCGGCGAAGCGCCGCCAGGCACGGCGGGTGCGGCTGAACATGGGGGTCCTCCTGGCTCGGCGCGCCCGGTCCGTCCCGGGGCCGAGGACAGGTAAGCCGACCGGCGGGCCCGGCGGCGGTCGTCCGGCACAACCTGTCCGCGGGGGTCCACAGGCTGTCGGGCGCGGCTAGCCTGCCCGTGTGACCGCCCCGTACCTGGACGCCCCCTGGCCGATCACCACCGAGCGCCTCCTGCTCCGCCCCGCGACGGCGGAGGACGCGTCGGCGGTCTGGGCCTACCGCCGGCTCCCCGAGGTCGCCCGGTGGATGACCGCGCTGCCCGACGACCAGCAGGCGTTCGCGGCGCGGTTCGTCGAGCCCGACCGCCTCGGCCCGACCCTCGTCGTCGAGCGCGACGGCGCCGTGGTCGGCGACCTCATGGTCCGCATCGAGGACGGCTGGGGGCAGACGGAGGTCGCCGAGCAGGCGAAGGGCACCCAGGCGGAGGTCGGCTGGGCGTTCGACCCCGCCGCGCAGGGCCGGGGCCTCGCGACCGAGGCGGTCCGCCGGCTGCTCGACGTCTGCTTCACCGACCTCGGCCTGCGGCGGCTCACCGCGCTGTGCTTCGCGGACAACGCGCCGTCCTGGCGGCTCATGGAGCGGGTCGGGATGCGGCGCGAGGGGGTGTACCGGGCGGACTCGCTGCACCGGGACGGGCGGTGGCTCGACTCGTACGCGTACGCGCTGCTGCGCGAGGAGTGGGCGGCGCGACGCTGAGCCGGGCGGGGGAGAGGGCTTGCGCCCGCCCCGGGCGGCTGCGGCACAGTGACCCCATGAGGTTCCTGACGTCCGGCAACGGCTGGTGGTGGCGCTCGCAGGGCGCCGCCTGACCTCATGTCCCCGGCCGCCCACCTCGGGCGGCCGCTCGCACGTTCCTCGCAGGGCTCCGACCGTCGTGGGCGCACCTCACCCCGAAGGAGTCCTCCTGTGCCCACGCGCGTGTTCACCGGCCTCAAGCCCACCGGCAGCCTGCAGCTCGGCAACTACCTCGGCGCGATCCGTCCGCTGCTCGACCTCGCCGCGGACCCCGGTGCGGACGTCGTCGTCTGCGTGGCCGACCTGCACGCCCTCACCGTCGAGCACGACCCCGCGCTGCTCCGTGCGCGCACCCGCGAGATGGCGACGACGCTGCTGGCCTGCGGCCTCGACCCGAGCGCCCGGCTGTTCGTGCAGTCGACCGTCCCGGCGCACACCGAGCTGGCGGACCTCCTCGAGTGCACCGCGACGTACGGCGAGATGACGCGGATGGTCCAGTTCAAGGAGAAGTCGGCGGGCAGCGACTCGATCCGGCTGTCGCTGCTCACCTACCCCGCCCTCATGGCGGCGGACATCCTCGCCCACGACACGGAGGTGGTGCCCGTCGGCGAGGACCAGCGGCAGCACCTGGAGCTCACCACGGCCCTCGCCCGCCGGTTCAACGCCCGCTACGGCGAGACCTTCGTGATCCCGCGGGGGAGCACGCCGCCGACGACCGCACGGCTCAAGGACCTGCGGGACCCGCGCTCCAAGATGGGCAAGACCGGGTCGGACGGCGCGGGGGTGCTGTTCCTGCTCGACGACCCCGACACCGTCGCGGCGAAGGTGCGCCGGGCGGTCACGGACAGGGAGCCGTCGCTGGCGTTCGACCCCGAGGAACGACCCGGCGTCGCGAACCTCGCCGCCCTGCTCGGCGCGCTCACGGGCAGGTCACCCGAGGAGGCGCTCGCGGGGCTGCGGGGGGCCGGGGCGCTCAAGTCCGCGGTGACCGAGGCGGTGGTGGCGGCCCTCGACCCGTTCCGACGCCGGTACGCCGAGCTCGAGGCGGACCCGGCCGAGGTGGAGCGGGTCCTGCGCGCCGGCCGGGACGCCGTGGCGCCCCGGGCGGTGGCGACCGCGGCGCGGGCGCGGGAAGCGATCGGGCTGCTGGGCGTGGCGTGACCGTGTCGCGCGGGTCCGCACGGACCGGGGGACCTGCTGGCCGGCCCGGCGTCACGGGGCCGGGCTGGCCGTCTCCGCCCCGGCGGCCGCGTCGGCGCCCGCGCCCGCGGCCAGCCGCGGCAGCTCCACGTCGAGGCACGACATCGCCACCGGGTCGCCGCCCGCCAGCGCGGTGACGCGCGCCGCCGCCTCCGACAGCCGCGCCTCCGGCAGCTGCCCGGAGCGGACCGCAGCCACGAGCCCGTCGCGCATCCGGGTCGCGTGGTTGCCGTCGGTCGCGAGGACCGCGTCGGCGCCGGCGGACACGGCCTGCACCGCCGCGTCGGGGAAGTCCCAGCGCAGGTTGACGGCGCCCATCCCGACCGAGTCCGTCATCGCGACCCCCTCGAAACCCATCTCGCGCAGCAGCGCGTAGGCGCGCGGGCTGAGGGACGCCGGCAGGTCGGGGTCGAGGGCCGCGTACTGCAGGTGGTTGAGCATGACGACGGGCGCTCCGGCGTCGACGGCCGCCTGGAACGGCGCCAGGTCGGTCGTCGCGAGCTCGTCGAGGCCCGCCTCGACCAGCGACGACTCGCGGTGCGAGTCGACCGCCGACCGCCCGTGCCCCGGGAAGTGCTTGACCGCCGATGTCACGCCCGCGTCGTCGAGCCCGCGCGCGTAGGCGAGCCCGTAGGTGGCCGCCTCCTGGGGGTCGGCGCTGAAGGACCGGTCGCCGATCACGCCCGTCGCGGGGCCGTCGTCCAGGTCGAGCACCGGCGCGAGGTCCAGGTCCACGCCGACGCCCGACAGCACGCGGCCGGTCTCCGCCGCCCGGGCGCGGACCTCGTCGAGCGACTCCTCCCGGGCCATGCGCCGCGGCGACGGCCCTGCGCCGACGACCTGGCGCATGTGGGCCACCCGGCCGGACTCCTCGTCCGTCGACACCAGCAGCGGCCGGCCCGCCGCGGCGCGCAGCCCGGTGGTGAGCGCCGACACCTGCTCGGCGCTCCGGGCGTTCCCGCCCGCCAGGAAGACGCCGCCGACGCCGAGCCCGACGACCTGCTGCGCGAGCGCATCGTCCGCGCGCGTCACGCCGGGCAGCCCGACGACGAGCACCGCAGCGGCGCGGGCCTCGAGGGGCTGCGGGGTGCACGTGGGGGTGGGGGCGGGTGGCTGCGACGTCGGCGCGGCGGCGACGGCGACGGGCCCGGTCACGGTGGGTGCGGGGTCGGCGGGGTCATCGTCCGCGGCCCAGGCGAGGGGCACGGCGGTCGCGGCGGCGGCGATCAGCGCGGTGAGCAGGACCGCGGGCCCACGACGGGACCGGCGCACGCGCCGGGCGTGCTGCGGAGGCCGGCCGGGCGGGCCGGGGGTCGTCGGGAGGCTCACCACGGCAGGCTACGTGGGTGGGCCCCCACAACCCGCGGAGGGCGCGTCTGGCCGGGAGGCGGCCGCCGATGACTCAGCTGCCGTCCGTGCCCGCCCACGCGTCGGTGACGCGGGGCAGGTCGCGCAACGGTCCCTCGAGCCGTTCCCGGAGCCGCGACGCGGAGCCGTCCCAGTCGTCGACCTCGGCCAGGGCGTCGAGCATCGCGCCGGGAGCCGTCTCCGCGACGTGCCCGGCGAAGTCGACGAGTCGCTCGACGTCGAGGCGGTTCTCGTCGGCGAACCGCTGCCAGTGCTCCCGCCGGATGCGGTCGGCGACGAACTCTCCACCGATCGACATCGACAGCACCCGCCCGCGCTGCGGCGGGTCGTACGCCAGGCTGGTCGAGATGTCGAAGGCCGGGGCCAGGCGCACGTCGTCCCCGTCGAGCAGCACGGCGTAGTTGCGGGCGTGCGCGTCCGGTGCCGCGATGACGGTGTTGAACACCAGGGTGTCGACGAAGGCGTCGACGTTCCGTCGGGCGGCCGCCGCGGTGGTGGACCGCTCGCGCAGCAGCCGGATGAGGTGCGACGCCGTCGGTCCGCCGTGCTCCTCGTACTTCTCGGCAAGACCGAGGGCCTGGCACAGGTCCTCCTGGTGCAGGCGCACCAGCGTCGTGCCCTCGGTCCGGCGGTCGAACCGGGTGATGGCGATGGCGCTCTCGGACTTCACCGCGAGGTACTCGGTCCGGGCGGTGTCGACCTCGCACGCAGCCGCGGCGCGCATGCTGAGATGTTCGAGCAGCGCCTGAGAGCTCATGCCGTGCACACCGGGCTTGAGGATGTGGCTGGTCGGCTGCGCGCCCTGGGCCTCGAACCACTCGCCCTCGACGCGCCGCAGGGCGAACTTGGGCTGGGTGCCGCCGAGGGACCAGTGCTCGCCCGGCATCGTCCACGACGCGTCCTCGTCGATCCGCAGCTGCGCGAGCCGTTGCTCGATCTGCCCGTCGGACTGCGGCTCGAGCGTCCCGACCCGGGCGATCGTCGACTCGACCTCCTCGGGTCGGCAGAACTGCACTGCGCCGGGGCAGTCCTTGCCGATCGCGGCGAGCAGGCTCAGCGGGTCGTGGCGGTCGACTCCCGGGTGCTGCCGCTCGATCGCGACGAGGGCGCCGGTCGACTCCGGCAGGAGCGCCCGCAGGAACCGCTCGACGGGCTCACCCCTCCAGGAGCGGGCGGCCAGCGGCAGGGACAGGGACACGGGTGTTCGACCTGTGCTGGTGGCGTCGGACTCGTAGGTGAGGCGCAGGACGTTCTGCCGGGTGCGCTCCAGGGTGCCGACGACCTCGCCGGCGAGCAGGACGGTCAGCGCGGAGCTCATCCGCGGGGCCCCTCGTCGAGGTCGTCGCGGACGGTGAGCGAGGCGTCCAGGGCGTCCAGCACCCGCATGAGCAGGCCGACCTCCAGGCCGTTCGTGCGGCCCTGCTCGACCGCGATCACCCACTGGCGTGACACCCCGGCGCGTGCGGCGAGCTCGGCCTGGCTCAGACCGCGCCGGTCGCGCACGCGGCGGACGGCGAGGCCGAGCTGGGCCAGCGTGCGCGCGGGGATGACCGGCATGATGTCAGCGTACGGCGACGTTCGATCGGCTGTCTACGTACGCTGACATGGCACATCATGTCGGCGTACGTAGACATCTCGCGCGAGCTCGGCGCGCGTCGACGTGGCCAGTGGGACCTCGCCGGTCGGCCCACGGTCCCGGAGCGGGCGCGAGGTGTCGCTGAGGTGGGCCCCGTGGGGATCGAACCCACAACCCGCGGATTAAAAGTCCGCTGCTCTGCCAGTTGAGCTAGAGGCCCGGGAGGTGAGGGGTTTGAACAGGGGATCCCTCGGGAGAACTCCCGTGTCACCGGCCGGAGCGTGGAGACGCCCCGACAGCGACGAAGTCGAAGGTACCGCGTCCGCGGAGCGTCCGTTCAAGACGATGCTGGCGCGGCGACAGGCCACCGCGGGTTCGGTGGAAGGCTCGGGAGAATCACCGTGTAGTTCGCCGGTCACGCAAACGACGAAGGGCCCTGTCTGGTGACAGGGCCCTTCGTCGTTCGACGCGATGTGGATCAGAAGTCGTCGTCCTCGGTGTATCGGACCGTGCGGGTGTGTGCGGTCGGCTCCGGCGGTGCGAGGCGGACGGTGTCGCGCTCGTTCAGGCCGGCGATCTCCATCGCCGCCGGGAGGCCGGACTCGCGCCACGCAGTCGCGACGCGCCACCGCCGGACCGAGGCGGCCGTGGTGTCCGAGTGCTTCAGCCCGAGCTCCTTGAGGTAGCGGGTGACGATGATGTGGGCGGAGACGCCGGCGTCCTTGCTGCCCGGGGCGTGCTTGCGCGGGTTGTAGGCGACCGGGCGGTCGAACGCGACGTTCCCCATCGCGACTCGGGTGCGCACGGTCTTGGCGTGGAAGCCGTCGAGCGGCAGGAAGCGCGCCTCGACCCGGCCCTCGCCGCTGGTCTGGACGAGCGAAGGGTCGTCGGTGCCGTCGAGGTCCGCTGGCGTGACGGCGGTCGCCTCGCCGGTCGTGCAGCCGGCGTCGCAAAGCGCGTAGAGGGTGGCGCCCTGTGCGGCCTTGGCGTTGCCCATCGCGAGTGCCGCCCGGGTCCGCATCAGCGCGATCTCGTCGTCGAGCAGCGCCCGGTCGGTCGTGTCGCTGCGACGGGTGAGCGTCGTGACGGACGTTGCGATACCGGCCGTGTCGATCTCGGCGTGGTGCGCGGCGCCCAGCACCACGGTCAGCAGGACGTTACGGAGCGTGTGGAGCCGGGTCCGGTCCGCCAGCGCATGACGTCCGGTCAAGCGGTCGACCTGAACCATGTCCCGCAGGAGTGCGCCGTGCTCGCGGAGCAGCTGGTGCGCCGTGCCGAGGCCGCGCTCGGTCGCCGCAGCCAGCAGCTCGCCAAACGCGGCCTCGAACGAGTCCCGGAACGCGGCGGGCAGGACGCCGTGCCGGGCGTCGAAGGCGGCGAAGTCGTCGGCGACCTCGGTGAGCGAGTAGTGCTTGAGCAGGACGCTGAGCTGCGTGGCCATCGGAGTTCCTCGGGTCGTGATGCGAACTGACCCGATGACTTGTCCGGCGTTGTCGTCTCGGCGCAGTCGCCGCACAACACGAAGGCCCGTCCCTCCCGGGACGGGCCTTCGTGTTGTGGCATCAGCGACCGTTGTAGGCCGACCACGTGTCGGAGTTCTTGACCACGGCTCCCAGGATGAGGTCGAGCAGCTGGCGTCGGCCGTCGATCGTCGCGCCACGCTTGTTCGTGAGCGTGTCTTTGTACCAGCGGTTGAAGGACTCGCTGTCGTTGCGCCCGGCGTTGATGCGGCCGAACCGCTCGTAGTCGCACCGAGGCACGGCTCGCAGTCGCCAGCCGAGCGGATCGGCCGGCGACCGGTCCGTTTCGGTCGAGTCGCGGTGGAACCGCTTCGTACTCGGATTCCAGAGGATCTCCCAGACGAAGTCCTCGTCGGAACACGGCACGAGGTACGAGGTGGTAGTGCCCCACGCGCCGTTCGGCTGCTGGTGACGGACGCTCGTGATCGCGGGGAGATACTCCTCCTTCACCAGGATCTCGATGACCGGGTCGATCGAGACAGAGAAAAGCGCTCCGTCATCCATCACAAGGCTGTGCACGCAGCGCGACCCGTCCGCTCGTGTGTGGTGAGCCGGGACGAAGACGTACGTGCTCTGGACGTGCTCGTACCCGTCCTTGTTGCTGGAGGGGTAGAGGCTCGAGCCGACCTGCATGGGCCGCTCGCCTCGGAACATCTGGCCGAGGAACTCCGCTCGGAGCGACTCAGCCACCCTCGCCGTGCGCGGCAGCCCGCGCTCACGGACGACGTCCTGCACATAGGAGCGCAGCTCCTCGGTCGTGTAGTCGTACGAGTCCAGGTCCCAGTCCGGGTCGTCACCCTCGTTCTTGACCCGGCGGGCGGACCTCGCCGAGATCTTCGAGATCGCCTGGACTCCGTGCCGGGCCATCGCGTACTCCACCGCCCAGCCAGTGACGGCACGGTCGTACACCAGCGTGTGCACGCCGTCTCCGGCCTCGGCGACGACCCGGTCGATCAGGTCGAGCGCGGTCCACTGCTCCGCGCCCAGCTCGGTGCCGACGGCCAGCACGACCAGGCCGTGGGCGGTGCGCGTGTGCATGGTGACGTGGTTGATGCCGTCCGACTTCTTGTCGTCCGACCCGGACCTGCGGAACGCCGACTGGTAGCGAGCACGCTTCGCCGCGGTCGCCCTGCTTCCCCTGGCGTCGATGACCTCGTTCGTCTCGGGGTCTCTGGTGACGGTGACGTCGCTGTACCGGGCGATGATCGTCCCGTCGCCGAAGATCGCGTTCCGCACGTCCGGCTCCGCCCAGTCCGGCTCCAGTCCCGGCTGCAGGTTCCCGAGCTTCTGAGCCTGGCGGACAGCGGACCGGGTGAAGGTCGTCATCATGTCGACCAAGGTGGCGTCCTGCTTCGCGAGGTCCTTGCGGATCTCGAAGACGTGGTCGCGCGTAGGCGGGCTCTCGGGCAGCCAGATCCCCGTCCGGTCCTCGAAGGCCATCCGGCAGCGCTGCCACAGGATCGGGTCGTCGAGCGCGGTCAGCGCGCTCGCGAGCGAACCGGTGATCCGCGCCGAGGCGAGCGCTGCCAGCAGCGCCAGCGGGGGATACCTGGAAGGCCGCCCGCGCGCGTCCTTCCGGGCGCGGTGTCGTTCGAGGGGACCAGACAGGTCGGCGAGACCGCGGAACCCGAAGAGGTCGACGATCCGGTCTCCGTCGTTCCTGCGCGCGGTCCCGGAGTGGCGGACGCGCTCTTCCGCGGTTCGGGCGCGAAGGACGGTCTGGGAAGTGGTGGTGGTCATGACTGCCTTGTGCGAGGTGAGTAGGGCTGCGGGCTTTGCCAGCCCCACCACGTTCGCGCCGGCAGTGCCCTTGCCACATCCGGCAGCTGACGGAAGTTCCGACGCGCACCTCTCGGGGGTCTGACGTAGACGCACCGTCGTCTGACGGAGACGTCTCGGTCGTTTGCCCCAGACAGGCCGGCCCGAACCGGGCATGACGGGCGCTGCACCCCGGCCGGGCCGGAGACACCTCCGAACCCGTTCTCGGTCCCCGAACGGACCGTTCTCGCTCTGTCGGTCGAGACGAGTCCGGTCATACGGTCGGACCGGGAGCCGACATGGACGACACGGAGCGCCGCGATCTCGACCACCTGCTCGCCATGGTGCGAGCGGCGTGGGAGGTCGACGACGCCTTCTCGCCGCAGACCCGGCTGCGCAGCCTCGAGACCGTCACCCGGTTCACGACCCGCGCGTCCGTTCAGGGCGCGCGGACAGTCCACGACCTGACTCCTGCCGTCTGCGCGGGCTTCGTTCACGCCCACGGCCTGAGCGGACGCCCGACGGAGCTGGCGACCCAGCACGCTCGGCGCACCATCCTGCGCACCTACTTCCGTACGCTGCGTGACCTCGGACTCGCCTCAGGCGATCCGACCCTCGACCTCGTCCTTCCGCCGCGGACGACCACCGCGGCTCGTCCGCTGACCGACGACGAGGTCATCGCCTGCCGGTACGCCGTCAGGCTCGGCCGCGCAGGCGCCACGTCGCTGCAGCGCGCTGTGTGCTGGGCACTCACCGAGGCCACCGCGATCACCAGCGAGATCACTCAGGTCCGAGTCGCCGATCTCGACGACGAGGATCAGCCCCGTTGGGTGCGCCTGATGGGTTCGAAGCGCGCCGCACCACGACTCGGTCAGCTGACCGACTGGGGATCGCGGATCGTGCGCCGCCAGGTGGAGGTCCTGCTCGACACGGGCGCCCCGACCACGGTCCTGCTGACCTATCGGGGTCGGGCGGTGCCCGGCCAACACGTCGCCCAGGCGTCGGCCGCGAACGCCATTGCCGAGACGCTCCGCGCCGCGGGTCTCGGGGACGAGGCCGACGTGCGACCGGCCTCCGTGCGCAACTGGGCGGGTCGGCGGCTCTACGTCGACGGGATGCCGATCGAGCAGGTCGCGCTCCGCCTGGGAGCCCGCAGTCTGGATGCAGTGGCCGCAGACATCGCCCTGGATTGGCGAGCGGCATGACCGCGAGGATCGCCGGGCGAATCGGCACGATCGACCGGTTGGGCGCGGTGATGGCGTCACCCACGTTGATCCGTCTCGGGGCTGAGCTCGCCGTCGAGCACCGGGTCGGACGCCGCCCGGTCCACCCGCCGTACGTCATGCTCCAGTTCGCCGCACTGGCCAGGCTCGCCCGGTCGGCGGTGCGCGTGGAGCTGGACCTGTCCAACGCGGCGACGTGGACGTACGCGCGATCGGTCACGATCGACGCGATCCGGAACCACGGCCTGGACGTCGCCCCACCCGGGGCTGTTCCTCCTACGTGGGAGCAGTGGCGCTGGTTCCGGGACCGCACGCTCAGCACCGACGACGGGCTCGGTGTTCTCGGCCGGGAGTTCCCGCCGCTCGCCGTCGAGCTGGCTCGATCCATCGGGCAGCTCGCCTCCAACGGGCCCGGCTCCCTGACCCACCCCGACGCCAGCCGCACGGTCTACGGCGACGGAACCATCGTGCGCCCGATCTACCAACCGCCCCAGGCCGTGCGGGTGCACGAGGCGGACGGCTCGGTCACTCCCCGCTACCCCGATCCCCGCACCGGCCGGCTGCTCGACCACCCGGCGGGGCGGTTCGACCCCGACCTGGCGGAGCACCACGGTCACCTCGGGCCGGTACTCGGCCACGGGTACGTCGCCTTCCACACCCGCGGCGCGGCGACGTACCAACGGGTCGTGCTGGGCGTCGACCACATCGACGCCCCCGGGCAAGAAGCGGCGTGCTCCCTGCGCCTGCTCGCCGACGTGGCCCGTCACGCGCGCGACGGCATCCAGCTCGTCGTGTACGACGGCGCGTTCCGCGGCGTGCACATCGACGAAGTCATGCGCCGGCACGGGTACCTCGTCATCAGCAAGATGCCGACGAGCGACGGGCCCGACCACGCGCTGCAAGCCGTCCGGCTCGGCAACGGCCGCATGGCCAAGAGCTACCCGCTCGGTCTCGCGAACCATGACACGCCCACCGGAGCCTGCAGCCATGTGCTCGCGACGATCAACGGGCGAGTGGTGGAGCTGGACCTCGACGAGGGCGGAGACCCCGTCGTGGTCGCGACGCCGCGGCGAGGACCCATCAAGAGGTCACGACGCTCCGACGGCCGCTTCCACTTCAACCTCGGGTACGACGTCCAGTGCCCGGCAGGGGACTTCACCGTCTGGCTGTCGCCCCATGGGACGGCGGGCAACTCGGCTCGGCCGGAGAACCTCCGTGCCGTCCCGGACGACGACGCCGACTCACTGCGCCTACGCGGGCTGCGTTCGGACGCCGAGTCCTTCCACGCCAACCTCAAACGGACCTTGCTCGTGGACCGGGCCATGAGCCTGGGGTGGCGGCGTGGCCTGCTCGACATCTATGCGTTCGCCCTGCTGAACAACGCCATCACGGAGTCGGTCGCCGCGCGCGGAGGCACCTCCACCCGTGGCATCCGCCAGGGTCGACGGTGAGCGCCGTGATTACGGTGGTGCGCACGTCGCGGCCGCGCCCTGCTACCTCACCTCCTCTCGGGAGACGCTGTGGCGACGTGCTGAACCTCGAAGCCTGCCGCTCCGGCGCGGTGTGTCCGTCCTCATCACCTCCCCTCCGGGGACACACCGGTGCCGGGGCCTGCTCTCGTGGCCTTCCCACTGTTCTGTTCTCAAGCTGCGTCGGCCTCCGTACGGAGCCGGTCGACGCGCAGCACGGTCGCCCGAGGCCCGTCTCGGGCAATCGCCTCACACGGAGGTGCTACCGATGACGCGGGATCCCTTCGTGGGGCGGGACCGATCAGCTACAGCCGTCCTGGACCTGACGATCGCGTCGGGCCTGTGGGTCGTTGCTTCGTCCTCTCCCACTCGCTACTTCGTCGATGTCCAGGGGCTCCTGCTGAGAAGCCACGGCGTAGGTTCACCGCGCTTCGCGTTCGACGACGAGTGGGTGCCGCTGGTCAGGGTCCGCAGTTACGACCCGACGACACGAGAGTCCACCGCCAACGAGATCCGGTGCGGTGCCCGCGCGTACTACCTCACCGACCCGCGCGGAGGGTCGCTGGACTACGAATGGCGGCTTCAACGAGTGGTCACCGAGATCCGACCGCTGGCGCCTGATGATGCGGCGGCGATGTACGCACGCACGGCCGCTCCCGACGTGCCGCTCCGTCCCGAGTGGGCCCGCACGATCTCGTGACCGGGGCGGCCGCGGCCCGCCTCGTCGTGAAGCCGCAGCCCGTTGCGGCACGGTGCGAGAAGCGTGTGGATCATGGAGCTGAACGGTGCTGACCGCGGCAGCGATCGGGCCTGTGCCCGTGCCTGGTGCGGCCGGGCCCGGTCTCGACAGAGAGGGATGACGTGACGACTGAGTTCCATCCGGTGCGACTGCCGAAGCGTGCACTCACCCCGGAGCAGGCCGCCAAGTTCGCGGCGCTCCGGCAGGAGATCGAGTTCGACCTCGCATCTCGCCGCGCACGCGCGGTTGGGCACCGCTCCACGTCGCGCAGGCCGAATCTGTTGCGCCGGATGCTGGGCCGATGAGGCTCTTGCATGGAGCCTCGACAGGCCCGCTCCTCCGAAGGTGATCGTCAGCCGCGGTCGCCGCTGCGTCCGTTCAGGCGGGCGCGCCGAGCTCGGCCTCGCGCATGCCCTGTCGGCCCTCGTCAACCCGCGAAACAGTCAGATGAGCTCGACTTGAACCGAGCTCAGCGGTGGGTGACTGCTGACGCCAGGCGGCCCGTTGCCTCCGCAACCAGTGGCGCCCATGCCTCGCAAACCGCGCGAGGTAGGACCAGCTGTGCCCACAGGTCCGCGAGCAGTGCCCCATCGACCATCGCAGCGATGTCCGGCGCGGTCCCCTCGGAGAGGAGCAGCTCGTACGCTCGGGCTCGCGCATGACGGTCCGCGAGGTCCACGCGCCGATCCGTTGTCGACCAGGACACGTGCAACGGCAGCTCTACGACCGCCAGCGCCCGCTCGACGGGAAGCCGTGGCAGCCGGTTCGGGACGGCGACGGTGCGGCCTCTGCCGACCGGGACGTCGGTGAATACGATGTCGTCTTCGGCGACCAGGTGGGCCCCCAGGGCAGCGAGCAGCCGTTGCGCGGTCGCCAGGCTCGGCGACTTCCTGCCGGCCTCGTACGCCGACACTGTCGGGCGCGACGTCCCGGCCCGACGAGCCAGCTCGCCCTGCGTGATGCCGGCGCGCTCCCGCGCAGCGCGGATCACCGACGCGCTCACGGTGACCACCTCCGCAAAGCCAGGTATCCCTTGGGATACCGACGGTACGCCCTCGTCCGGCGTCGGTCAGGTCTCGCTTTGGGAGCGAGGTCCGCTCGGCCGCGGCCTCCCTTGAGGTGAGTCTCCGGGATCGGCCCGCTGCCTGAGCGCCCGGCCACGCTACGAGCGGCGCCGGGCGGACGCATCCGGGTACAGGCCCCGTACGCCCCTCCGATGGCCGCAGGTCGGGCACGGTCGTGTTCTGCACGCCGTTGAGCCCGTTGCCCCCCCGGAGGGGACCGGCACGAGGGTGTAGTCGCCCGGCGTCACCCCCGCCGCGGTGGCCTCGGCGGCCCCGGACGCGCCCGCCACGGCGGTCGGTCCGTCCGCGGTGAGCGTCCACTCCACGGGCGCGCCCGGGCCGCCGTCGACCTGCTTGGCCAGGGTGAGCTGCGCGCCCTCCCAGCGGTTCTGCACGGTGCAGGTGACCTCGTCGCCCAGCGCGAGCGCGATCTCGTCGTCCCCGGTGACGGGGGCCGCGCCCACGAACACGGCGACGAGCGACACGAGGACCATGGCGGGTCCGGGAAGACCGCGCTGCAGCAACGCGGGTACGGGAGGCGCTCGCCCGCGCGATCGAGTCGCTGGTCGAGTGCGCCCAGGCGTGCACCGCCTGCGCCGACGCCTGCCTGAGCGAGGAGATGGTCGCCGACCTGCGCACGTGCATCCGCACGAACCTCGACTGCGCCGACAGCTGCGGCACCACCGCGCGGATCCTGTCCCGGCACACCGGGTACGACGCGGACCTCACCCGGGCCCACCTCGAGGCGTGCATCGCCGCGTGCCGCGCGTGCGGCGACGAGTGCGAGCAGCACGCCGGCATGCACGAGCACTGCCGGGTCTGCGCCGAGGCGTGCCGCGCATGCGAGCAGGCGTGCCGCGACCTCCACGCGACCATCTCCTGAGCGGGCCGGCGCGATGAAGATGTACCTGCGGCTGGCGGTCGCGCTCGTCGCGAGCCTGGTGGGCCGTCGACCGCTCCGGCGCGGACCTCTGTGGGTGAGCTGCGCAGGCGCGTGCACGAGGTGCCGGATCCGCTCGGGAGTGTGATTCTTGACCCAACCGTCGTCAGCCGGCTCGACTCCCGGCGGTCGCACCTCCGGACGCATCCGGCGTGGGGTGCGCCGAGGAGCGGGGAGCCAGCGATGGGTACCGAGGGCCCGGACGTCCACGTCCTGCTGCAGGATCTGGACGGTGACCGCGTCGTGTGGTGGCGCGAGTCGTTCGGTGACCATCCGGCGCAGACGGAGATCGAGCTGCGGGTACCCGCGCACCGCGGCGTCGTGTGGATCGCGCGGCACTGGATCACCGACCGTGCCAGAGACAGCGGCGTCGCGGAGCATCTCCAGCTCGACATCGCTCTGCTCACGAGCGAGCTGGTCGGGAACGTGCTCGTCCACGGCTGCGGCGGTGAGCTCGAGGTCCGGTACCGCGAGACCAGCGGCCGGGTCACGGTGGAGGTGTCCGATACCGAGCCGAGCCCACCGGTGCTGCGGGACACGGGTCCGCTGACCGTCGGAGGCCAGGGGCTGCGCCTGGTCGATCTCCTCGCCGCGAGCTGGGGACACCGTGAACGACCCGGCACGCCCGGCAAGACCGTGTGGTTCGCGATCGAGCCGTGACGCAGGCGAGCTGCCGGTTCGTTCGACCAGAGCACCGATCTCGAGCCAGCGATCGTGTCCTCCCCAGCCGCTCCGCACGGGTGCTGAGGGCCGCGACGCCGCGCGATAACCCGGGCCCGGGCTGATCCGGAGCCGTTCACACCCGGGGGCGGGTACGTCGGCCGGTCCGAGGCGTAGCCTAGGGAGCAGCCCGGCAGCGACCTCATCTTTCTTGGTGCGCCTCGTCCCGGATCGTTCGTTCGGAGGGCGTCATGCCCGTCCCGTCCGCAATGCCCGCCCATCCCGCGACCATGGCCCGGCGCCGACGGCTCACGCACGCCGCCGACGCCCGGCCCCTCGCTGACGCGATCGCGTTCTCGTGACCACGGTCCCTTCTGGAGCGGACCGCCGACCTGCAGGATCGGTGCCTGCGCAGGGCGGGCAGCTGCACGACCTCCTCCGCGCATGGGCGCGCGGGATCGATGCGCTCGAGGCCGCAACGGAGCTGCTGATCCGTGCGGGCCTGGCTGGGCCGACGCACCCATGGGTATGCCGGGCGCCAGGGCGCGCAGACGGCCGGGGCGTCGCGTGGATCGACTTCGCGGCCGTCTCCGCGTACGTGGGTCCGATGTCGCCCTCCGAGCGGCGGGTGCTGCTGTTCGCCGCGTCGCTGTCCGATGTCGACGCGGCCCCGGCCGTGCGGCTGGGGGACCTGACCCGCGTGGGGCCCCGGCGACTGGACCTGCTGGCCGCAGCGCTGCGGCACGCGGGCGGCCAGCGCGATGCCTGGCGGGAACGGGCACGCGCAGGCGGATGAGAACGACCACGTGCCGCAGAGATCCCGATCCGAGGACGCTCCTTCGATGACGCTCACGGCTTTCCTCCTCGAGCGCATCGCCGAGAGCGAGGCTGCCGCCCGTCGTCAGCTGCAGGGCGGCGGCCACGGCGGACTCCGCCATGGAGCGGATCGAACGGACGACGCCGTCTACCGCAGGGATCCCGCGGACCCGGTGCGCGTCCTGGCCGAGTGCCGCGTCCGGCGGGAGCTGATCGTCCTCGCGGACGAGGCGACGGGCCTCGACGAGACCGTGGACATGGAGCGCGAGGCCGGTTCGCGGCACGACAGCGGCGTGCACTACGTCGGTGACCGGATCCTGCGCGCCATGGCGTCGCTGTACGAGGGGCACCCCGACTTTCGACCGACCTGGCGGGCCTGAGCGGCAGGCCGTGCTCGCCCTCACATCGACGGCATCGTCGTGGTCGGCGCGCCACTAGGACGAGTATCAACCAGGTGAGAGGACTCGTCTCACCGTGCGATGCGGTGTGTCCGCACGTCAGGCGCTACATCGAGGACGCGCCGATGGCGTCGGGGCCGGTGCCCGGTCATGACGTTGCACCAGGTCAGCAACCAGTTCTCTCATCAACTGCGAGTTTCTCGCGTCGAGTCGGCGCCTTCATGGAACCCGGGGCGGTTCACGCCCTGTCTCGGCGAGGCGCGGTGATCAGCGCAGACCCCGATCCCGGGGCGATGGCGCCGAGCGGCGGCCCGGGGCCTGGAGGCGTACGCTCGGAGTAACCCGGTGTCGAGGACCTCTGAGTGAGGCGACGACCCGGATCCAGCATCGGAGGGCGTCATGCCCGTCCAGCCAGTCTCCCGCTCTCGCCCGCAGCATGGCCGTGAGCCGGTGCTGCCCGAGATCCGCGACCCCCAGGACGACGTGCGTCAGCGCGGCTCGGGCACCCGGACGAGCGCCGCGTGGTTCGGCATCACGGTCGGGGTCCTCATCATGATCGCGCTGGTCGTGTTCATGCTGCAGAACACCGAATCCGTGACGGTGTCCTTCCTCGGCATGATGGGCGCGGCTCCGCTGGCCGTGATCCTGCTGATCGCGGCGTTGGGGGCGGCCCTGGTGGTCCTGCTCGTCGGCGGCCTGCGGATCGGGCAGCTGCGCCGCCGTCTGCGCAACAGCGAGCAGCGTCTCGCGCTCTGAGCACGTCGGCGACGCCGTGCGTTCGCCGCCCACCCACCGGACCGAGGTCCTGCCATGACCGCACTCTCGCCCGTCTCCTCCACCTCCCGGACCGACAACACCGCGGGTGACTTCCTGCGTGTGGTGTCCGTGCTCGAGTCCGGCCTCCCTGTTGAGCTCGGCACGGCCGCCCAGCCCGCCTCGTACACGGTCCCGCTGATCTTCTCGCGCCGCGTGAGCCCGCACGAACGTCAGCACATCGAGGATCCGTGGACCGCGGCCAGCATCGCCGAGGAGTGCGGCGGGAGCCCTGGCCTGCACCTGGTCGTGTCTGACCGGCGTCTGCTCGTCGAGGGCACCACGCTCGAGCAGCTCCGCGACGGGCTGGCCCGTGCGCTGAACGACATGCTCCAGGAGCTGGGGCGGGAGCTGCGCAGAGTCGGTGACGAACGTGCGGCGGTCGCCGAGGTGCATGTACAGGATGAACGCCGCCGCACCGCCACGGTGCATGCCGCGGTGTCGGCGATCACGTTCGAGTAGGGCCCCGTGGACACCCGCACGTCAGCCCCGACCGGGAGGGCGCCGGTCCGGCCGGCACGGGAGCGGCAGGTCAGCGAGTTCACCGACCTGAGCCGCCAGGTGCAGGAGTCCGGTCTCATGCGCCGCCGCCACGGGTACTACTGGACGCGGTTCCTGGTGCTCACCGCCCTGCTGGTGGCCACGGTCGTGACGTTCGTTGCCGTGGGCCCCTCGTGGTGGCAGCTGGTCACCGCCGCTGTCCTGGCCGCGGTGCTGGGGCAGGTGATGTTCCTGGGGCACGACGCCGCCCACCGCCAGATCTTCGAGTCGGGGCGCTGGAACGACTGGTCGAGCCTGATCATCGCGAACCTGTACGCGGGGATGAGCTACGGCTGGTGGCAGCACAAGCACTCCCGTCATCACGCCAAGCCGAACCAGGTCGGCGCGGACCCCGACATCGCGACCGACGTCATCGTGTTCCACACCGAGGACCTGCCGGCGGCTCGCACCGGCCTCACGGGGTGGCTGACCCGGCGCCAGGGCTGGTTGTTCTTCCCCGTCCTGCTGCTCGAGGGCCTGAACCTGCACGTGTCCGGCGTGAAGACGATCTTCGGTCGCGGGCCGGTCAAGCGCCGCCCCGTGGAGATCGTGCTCATCACGCTCCGCCTGGGCGGGTACCTCGCGCTGGTGTTCTGGATGCTGCCGGTCGGGATGGCGTTCGCGTTCCTGGGCGTGCAGCTGGGGCTGTTCGGCCTGTACATGGGGGCCGTGTTCGCCCCCAACCACAAAGGTATGCCGCTGGTCCCGCGGGACGTGCGGATCGACTTCCTGCGCCGGCAGGTGCTCATGAGCCGCAACATCCGCGGCAACCGGGTCATCGACACGTTCATGGGCGGCCTGAACTACCAGATCGAGCACCACCTGTTCCCCAGCATGCCGCGTCCGAACCTGCGCCGGCTGCAGCCGACCGTGCGCGCGTTCTGCGCCGCGCACGGCATCGCGTACACCGAGACCAGCCTGCACCGGTCCTACGGCATCGTCATCCGCCACCTCAACAAGGTCGGGCTCGCCGCCACCGACCCCTTCCAATGCCCGCTGGCTGCGCAGTACCGCTCGTCGCGGTGACCCACCTCGCCTGACAACCCCTGGTCGATCCAACGCCTGGCCCTCAGGGTCGGAGAGGACCCAGCACCATGAGCGCTACCACGCCTGTGCCGCACCCCGCACGCCGCGACGGATCGTCGGACGCGGTACCCGCGCCCTCGGCGAGCCCGGGAGCGAACCTCGACGACATCAACCCGTCCTACGACTCCCCGACCGATGCCGACCGCGACGCCGACGGCCCCGGTACACCTGGCGAGCCGCCGACCAGCCCCGGGCCCGACCCGTCCCGTGGGGAGCGTGACGCGCACGGCGAAACTCGATGAGGATGGTGCGAAGTGCCCACGATGCAGGAGCCAGGCTGGCGTGACTACACCGCCGACCACACGTACTGGACGGGTCGTCAGCGAGGTGAGTACGTCGAGGTCGTCCGCCTCCACAGCGGGACGTTCGCGGAGGAGGAGATCTGGGGGTCGTACCGCAGCACCGGCGCAGCAGTCGGAGCAGCAGCACAGCTCGCCTACCTGCAGGGCAAGGCCGACGCAGAGCGGGAGCTCAAGACCCGCCTGCACGAGGTGCTCGACTCGATCGGCCTCGGTGCGCTGCCGGTGGTTGCACCCGATCTGACGCCTCACGAGACGGCGCAGCTCCCTGCTGACGACCTCGGATCCGGGCGCTGAGGCCCGCCGACGCGCGGTGACAGCCGAAAGTCCCCCCGAGCCACGCACCTCGTGGCCTGTTGCGTCGGGCTGACGCGCCGGGATGGGGAGGCTCGCGGGTACGCCCGAGATCAGCCGCGCCGCGCTTCGCCGCGGTCGGTGACTCGAACCACCGCTGCGCCCGGGCTACTCGTCGCAACTTGATACGTCTCTGTACCAGTCGAGCTCGCCCGCGGACCCCCTGCGCCCGCGGACGAGCCGAGCAGCGTGCGCTGTGGCGCGGCCGCCGGCGCCTCGGCTCGAACGGGCTCGACCCGGATCGCGCCGTCGAACGGCGACGCCTACTCGAAGACGATGCGGTCCACCGACCGCTGCACGTCGACCGCGCGGTCCGCCTCCACGGACTGACGCGCGGTCGCTGCGGCCGCTCGCTCGTCGCGCTCACGGGCGACGGCGCGCCCGACGTCGGTCAGCATCAGCGCGATCTCGTGCGCGAGCCCGTCCTCGAGCTGCTCGAGGCTGGTGCGGCCGATGAGCAGGCGCCTGTCCGAGACCTGCAGCGTCACCTGCGGGTAGCCGCGCTCGGTGAGCCGGCGGACGGTCTCCGGTCCCTCGATCGCGGTCTTCTCGGGCACGGACACCTGGCGGGAGAACACGGCCGGGACCGTGTACTGCGTCGGCGCCTGGCTCGTTCCGAGCAGCGCAGGCAGGGCGCTGGTCAGGATCGACGCGAGCCGGAGCGGCTGCTCGCCGGTGGCGAGCTCGCCGTAGGCGGTCACCGTCGTGCTCCGGTCGGGTGGCCGCTGGCGGAACGGCGGCGGAGCTGGCCGATGCGCAGAGAGGCGAAGACCAGGACCACGATGCCCACGCCTAAGCCTGCGATGAGCAGCGTCAGGGCAAGCGGAGCTGTCCCGGTCATGCCGAGGAAGGAGACCGCGACGGGGCCGGTGTTCTGCAGCATGAACACGACGAGCGCGACCAGGACCAGGACGCCGACGCAGATGCCGAACCATGCGGCGCTCGTGCGGGTGCCCGAGGCCCGGGTGGGTTCGCTGGGGCTAGGTGCCCGGACCGTGGGCTCGAGGGGTTGCCGGCTGCGGGCGGGAGTGGAGTGGGAAGCAGGCTGGACGGGCATGACGCCCTCCGATGCTGGATCCGGGTCGTCGCCTCGCTAGGAGGTCCTCGACACCGGGCTAGTTCCCACTCTACGCCCGCGACCTCAGCTTTGACCGTCCAGTTCGACCGGCGCCGACAACGTCCGGGCGATCCTCTGCGCAACCGGCTTCCTGGTCCTCTTCGCAATCCTCGCCGCCGAGCTCGGGGCGAACACGCTCCTCCTCCAGCGCGCTCGCCGTGGTCGTGACCCTGGCGCCGCTCGTGCCGGCGCTCGCGCCCGGGCCGCTCAGTATGGTGAGCGGATCTCGCCAGCATCTACTGGCCCACCACCGCCCAACAGGCCGCGTACATGACCGCCGGCCACAGCCTGTCGGACTGTCCTAGCCGACGGTGTCCCACCACCTCAAGGTGCTTACCGAGGCTGGCTTCGTCACCCGTGAGAAGCGCGGGGTCTGGGCGTACTACACACTCGTTCCGGAGGTGGTCGACCAGCTCACCAGCCACATCGGGGCGCATCTGCTGGGTCACGTCAGCGAGTGAAGGCGAAGTCTCGGGCGAGATGGTTGACGGGCGGGGGCGCCTGACCCGTGTCGTGTAGTCGAACAGGTGTTCGATCGAATCAGAGCCTGAGTCGCCCGACCGGGAACACCCCGTTCCCACAGCGAGCCAGGTCGCTGATGCCCAAGCAGTACGGCACCGACGAGCACCGGCCCGAGCGCACCATCCTGGTGCGCGCCTGGGTGCTCACCGTGAATGGCGAGCGCATTGAGGTCGACGGCGACGCCGTTGCGTGGACGAAGAGAGCCGTCCGGACTCGTTTGGTCGATCGCTTCGGCTACCTCGACCACGCGTGGGTCTGGGTGGGTGCCGTCACCCGGCGGTGACGGTGCGCTCAGTCGAATGGACCGCGCTGGTCAGAGCTCGCCTGAGACGACAGCGCTCGCTTCGATCGATCCGCACGTGCCGCCGTCCTCAGCAGGGAAGGTCTCGCGGTCGACCGTCCAAGGCTCGTTCAGCTCGAACCCGGTAGTGCGAAGCAGCTCCTGGCTCACGCCCGTCGCTCGTGCCTCGAGGAGATCGATGGACTGCGAGGCGGCGGCCTCGAGCGCCTTGAGATGCGATCCGTCCACGGGCCATGCCACGTGACGGATCGCTCGGTCGAGCGACTCGATGACCACCTCGGCGTAGGTGGGCCTGTCGTTCACGAGCTCAACTCGCATGGTGGCGCGGTAGTCCGTCACGTGGTCCTCCTCACCCGCTTGGCGGCATCGAGAGCGATCGCACGGCGCGGTCGCTCGGGAACGCGCTGGGCCCCGGTACGGTCCACCGCGTGACATCAGCGAACAAGGGCGGCGGACGCGGATGCGTCGTTGCAGCATTGTGGGTCCTCGTGGTGCTGATCGCGGCGGCGCTGTCTGCGATCCCGGCGGTCGGGCCGTTCCTGGCCTTGCTCGTGCTCGCGGGCGCGGGGTTCGCGCACTGGTCGATGCGTCGCTACGAGGACGCAAGGTCGGACGGCGTGACGGCGAAGCCGGAGCGCGGCAACTCCGCGGTCCCTGAGGTCGCGGCGCCGGACGGGCCCACGGTGATGCTGATGTCGCGCGGGCGGCAGGGCGTGGCGGGCGAGGCGTACAACCGCGCGTCGATCGCGCGCGTGGTCGGGCGCCGGCGCATCGCGCCAGCTGGTGACTGGGACAGCGGCTTGGAGGTTACCGCGCTGCTGCGTCGCGAGCCGTCGAACCGCCACGACCGCAATGCGGTGCGTGTCGACCTGCTCGGACCGGACGGCCCGGGGAAGGCCGGGTATCTGCCCGCTGACGTCGCCCCCGCCTGGCGGTCCGTGCTGCAGGAGATTGAGCGGCAGGGCGCCGTGACCTCCTGCCGCGCGCGGGTGTTCCGCGGTGGGAACGCTCGCGGTGACTTCGTGGTGGTGTTGCGGTTGGCACCACCGGAGCGGGCTCTCGCGCTCAACGCGCCGCCGGCGGGGGCGGAGCTGCTCGAGCCGGAGCGGGAGTGCGCGGTCACGGGGGAGAACAAGCACCAGGACGCGATCGGGACCCGGCTCGGGCCGGTGTGGGCCACGCTGCACGCGGCGCAGGTCGAGCGGGGCGCGTCTGCTGGTGCGGAGACCATCGAGGTGCGGATCGAAGGCCGGCGCGTCGGCGAGCTCACGGCTGCACAGGGCGCCCGGTATGCATCGTTGCTGTCGCGCGCTCAGGATGTCGCTTGTGAGGCCGAGGTTTTCCAAGGTCGGACTGTGGCTGAGGTACGAACCTTCCTTCCCAAGGTCGACTGAAGCCCGCCCGCGCTGATGACGAGACGAGGGGCGTCGAGGGCCGGCGCCCGGCTCGCTGTTCACACCACAAACGGGCAGTTTCTTCAGTACGAGAATGAACGTGTCGATACGGTTTCCAAGAGGGGGCCTGATGATGCGCTCGCCGTTGGCGATCTTGATCGATACGAACGTCTTCGTGGCTGCGGAGGCCCATGCCGAGGGCGATCATGCCTACGGCCCTGCTGCCGCTGAGCTGCTGCGCGTAGCTGCAGCCGTGGGCTTCCGCGTCTGTCTCAGCGCAGCCACCGCGGCGGACGTGTCGGGCGCCGTGGGTGACGTCGGCGCTCGAAGGCGCCGGGCCCTCCGCAAGTACGACGTCTTGCCGCAGGCGCCCGTACCGGCCGCTGTGCGCGCGGTCTTCGGGCACCCGGACCGGGTGCAGCATCGCAACGACATGCAGATCGTCGCGACCTACGCGACCGGCGTAGCGGCGTTCTTGGTCAGCAACGACGCGCAACTCCGAAGTCGAGCCCGGCGGTCTGGTCTGGACAACGTCCTCTCCCTCGCCGAGGGGCTCGCCTACCTCGGCATGTTGCAGGCGCCGCGCCTGCTGCTGCCGCCCGCCGCGACTCGTGTGGAAGCGCTCGAGGTCAACATCGACGTTCCGCTCTTCGACAGCCTCAAGGACGACTACGACTTTGTGACTTGGTGGCGAACCAAGGTCGTGCCTGAACGCCGCGACGTCCTGGTGATTGGCGAACCGTCTGCGCCCGACGCGATCGCAGTGCTGAAGGACGAAGAGCATGCGCCGTGGGAACCCGGCGCGCCATCCCGGGTGCTCAAGGTCTGCACCTTCAAGGTGTCCGAGGACGCCCAGGGCGTGAGGCGAGGCGAGCTGCTCCTGAAGAGTGTCGTGGAGTACGCGCGCGAGCGCGGCCATGCGCGGATCTACCTCGAGGTCTACCCGAAACGAGAAGAGCTGATCGAATGGCTTCCTCGCTTCGGCTTCTCGCACGTCATGACCAAGCAGAGTGATGAACTGGTCTACGCGAAGCGACTTGTCCCAGTTCGGGGGGATCCGCCTCTTGATCCGCTACAGCACGCCGTGACTTACGGTCCGGGTTCCGTGCGAGTCGAACGCGCGCACATCGTCCCCATCCAAGACCGCTGGCACCGCCGGCTACTCCCCGAGGCGACAGACCAGGGCGACCTCTTCGCCGGGACCGAGGCGTGCGGCAACGCCGTCCTCAAGGCATACGTCTGCCGCGCGCCGACGAAGAAGGTCAAGCCCGGCGACATCTTGCTCTTCTTGCGGACCGGTGCCGGGCCTTCGCACGTCACCGCCATCGGCGTCGTCGAGCGGACAACACGCCCCGCGGACGTGGGAGAGCTCGTGTCTGTTGTCGGGACTCGTACGGTGTACTCCGCCGCGGAACTGGCGGCGTTCTGCGACCAGGGTCAGACCCTGGCCGTACTCTTCCGCATGGATCGCCGCGTGTCGCCGACGTGGCGGCTCGCCGAGCTTCACAAGGCGGACGCGGTCCACGGTATACCGCAGAGCATTACGCAGCTTCAACCTGGAGGAGTCGAGTGGCTGAGCAGTCGACTGGACGCGTCGTACTGATGGCCATTCGGCCCGAGTTCGCCGAGCAGATCCTGGCAGGCACTAAGACTGTCGAGTTTCGTAAGAGGCGGCTCGCTTCGGACGTGTCGGATGTCGTTCTCTACGCCAGTGCGCCTGTGAGCGCTGTTGTCGGTTCCTTCGTTGTTGCGCGCCAGGAAACTGAGCACCCGAAAGTGCTCTGGGACCGCTTCTCACGTGTTGGAGGAATCGAGCATCTGCGCTATGTCGAGTATTTCGGAGAACGCGAACTGGGTACGGGGATCGTCGTCGGGGCCGTGCGTCGACTCGCCGCGCCGATGAATCTGGGCGACTTGGGCATCAGTCACGCTCCGCAGAGCTTTCTGTACCTCACGTCCGACGTTTCGCGCACCGTCCTGGGTGCAATGGTCTTGGTGTGAGGCCCCACAGGGAGCATATATCTTTGCTTGCGATGTGCGCCTGAACCGCGATCCCTACTTGGTGGCTTCAGTATCACTGCTTTGATCTGCAGCCTGTCGCGGTCGTCGTGTCCAGCGTGGGCGGCTCGTCTGAGGTGGCGAGTCGAGATCCCCTCTGATGAAAACGCGGTCGGTAAATTCCCGGACGATCTGCTGCCTGTCCTCGTCTGGCAGGTTTGCTGTGAACGGGAGTACCTGCCTGAGTGCGAGATCAGTGCGCTTTGCTGCCCGGGCCTCGATGTGGTGCTGCTGCCCGCGCCGACCCAAGAGGGTCGCGATGCCGAGGGTGCCGAGTGAGACTGCGAGCCTGGTTAGGGACAGGCCGACGTTGGCGTCAGCGTCGGGGTTGATGCTCAGCAGGTGGTAGACGATCACCGCGAGTCCGGCCGCCCCCACGAGTGCCGCAGCAATGTCGCAGGTCCAGGCGGCGATCGTCTTGTTCCGCGCATAGGTGCCGTAGTCCGTTGCCACGATCAGGGAGGTGGTTGCGTGGACTACGTTTCGTGCCTGCTGCTCCAGGGCGTCCAATCGCGAGAGCGTCTCCGCGGCGCGATCGTCGGCGGCTTTGCTCTGTGTGTCCCACTTCTCGAGGAACGCCTCGATTCTGCTCTGGCTCTCGTTTCGTAAGCCCGTCAAGGTGTCGGCGGACTCGGTGTTGAAGTCGGCGATTGCCTCGCTGATCCTCTGTCGCTCTGCTTCTATCGATTCTCCGAGTTGTGTTTGAGTTTGTTGCAGTGCTTCCAGTCTCTCGTTCGCACTATCTGCGCGCGCGGAAACCTCGTCGATAGCTTGGCTGGCCTTTATCTGGAAGCCCTCTGTGGCGCTGCTCAGGCCCGACACGTAGTGAGCGATCTTCATAGGAGGCCAGGCCGCGAGCGAATCAAGCACGGCGTCCGCCTGTGGCGTGATTTGCGACCACGAGTAGCTGCCGTTGTTTACGAGCTCTATGTGCTGCGCGAGTGCGGAACTTGCAGCGGCGACGTTGTTGAGCATCGTCGGAGTGATCTCGTGCGGATCCGTTTCACTCCGGCGCTTTTCGAGAAGCTCGATCACCCAGCCCACGTAGGCGAGGGCGTCTCTCTCTGTGCCGTCTTCGGGCATCTCGGAAGCGTCGATCAGCGTTCGACACTGTTCGAGCGCAGGCCACGCCTGGCTGCTTGCAAAGCGGTCATCCCAGAGCATGGAGCCTCCTCGCCCACTTCCCAACGCGAGTCTGCCATCCAGGCGCCACGGGGAGTGGGTCTTTGAGAAGGCGCGTCATGCTCGACGGCCTCGTGGCACGGGCTGGCACCGCCTCCCGCCACAGACGGTCGATCGCCCCTGGGCCCATCGCGTCGAGCAGTCGCGCCACGGCACACCGAGCCGCTGACGAGCGAGGTGGTCGTCTCCTCGCGAGTTATCCGCCCGTTCCGAGCGAGCGCATCTTCGTTCCGCAACGGTGGCCGCGTGCCGTTCCGGCTGCAGCCTCAAGCGATCCGCAAAACCGGGAGGGAGCGTGCGCCGAAAGAGACCTCTCCGAGGTGGGAACTAATCCCCTCACGTCCCAGAGGCCCGGGAGGTGCGCGGGCGCTCCCGCGTGGGGAACCCGCGACGCCCCGCCGCGGCGGCGTGCCGTGCGGGATGTCGAGGTCGAAGGTACCGCCTCGTCGTCTGCGCCTACCCGTCGACACCCTCCGCCGAGAGCGCCGCCTCCGTGAGTTCGCGCGCCTCGGGGCTGCTCGACCACACGTCCGACAGCCTGCCGTCCACGACGACGGCGACGCCGAGGCCGGGCACTCCCCAGTTCACGACGACGATCTCCGGCCCGTCGGGCGGGTCGTCCTGCTGACCGGAGGTCACCCCCAGTGTGGGCACCTCGATGTGGTCCCCGCTCGGCAGCCCGAGCTGCGACCCGACGAGGTCGCAGCCCGGTTGCGCCGATCGACTCGAGGTCGGCGACGTCGATCCGCTACGGCTTGCACGGCGGCAGGGCGTTCCCTCCGGGCGGGATGGCGACCCCGCCCGACGCGCACGCGGACGAGGTCACGACCACGAGCACCCCGACGACGCGGGAGATCGTCCTGCTGACGGACATGGTCGGGAGGGTGGCGGTGCCCGTAGCCCGCCCTCAGCCCGCGACCTGCTCGTACCGCTCGATGAGCCCGACGAACTCCGACCGCAGCCCGTACGGGTCCTCCCCGAGCGCCTCCGCGGCCCGGTCGCGGGCGCGGCCCGGGTCGGCACCGTCGGCGTACGCGGACCCCGACGCGACGAGGCCGAACTCCGCGACCGCGGACGCGAACCGGAAGTCCGCGCCGGGGGAGCGGGTGTACGCGTCCGCGCCGGCGGGGACGACGACCTCGGTGCTCTCGGTCGCCCCGGGGTCCTTGTAGCGCACGTGCACGGTGAGGAAGTCGTCGGAGCCGCGCGTCTTGCGGTCCTGGTAGTCGAGGTCGTCGCCGCTCCCGTCCTCGCGCCCGGCCGGCACCAGCTCGTAGAACGCCGTGACCGAGTGCCCGGCGCCGACGTCGCCGGCGTCCTTCGTGTCGTCGTCGAAGTCCTCGTCCTCCAGGCGGCGGTTGTCGTAGCCGAGCAGCCGGTACTGCGAGACGGTCGCCGGGTTGAGCTCGACCTGGAGCTTGAGGTCCTGGGCGACGACGAACATGGTCGAGTCGAATTCGTCCACCAGGACCTTGCGCGCCTCGTCGAGGGTGTCGATGTACGCGTAGTTGCCGTTCCCGTGGTCGGCGATCGCCTCCATCGTGCTGTCCTTGAGGTTGCCCATGCCGAACCCGAGGACCGAGATGTGCACGCCGGTCCGGGCGTGCTCCTCGATCAGCTCGGTGAGCTGCTCGGGCGTCGACGGGCCGACGTTGAAGTCGCCGTCGGTGGCCAGGACGACGCGGTTGTTGCCGCCCTCGACGAAGTTCTTCGTGGCGAGCTCGTACGCGGTCTCCAGGCCCCGCGCCCCGCCGGTCGAGCCGCCGGCGCTGAGCTCGCGCAGGATCCCCACGAGCGTGCGCCGCTCGCTGCCCGGCACCGAGTCGGCGAGCACGGCGTCGCTGCCGGCGTACGTCACGATCGAGACGGTGTCGTCCTCGTCGAGCTGCTCGACCAGGAGCTCGAACGACCGGGCGAGCAGCGGCAGCTTGTCCGGCTCGTCCATGGAGCCGGACACGTCGAGCAGGAAGACGACGTTGTTGCCCCGGCTCGTCGGGACGGCGTCCGTCGCCTGGACGCCGATCATCGCCAGCTGGTGGTCCGGGTCCCACGGCGCGTCCGCGACCTGCGTCGTCACGGTGAACGGGTCCTCGGCGTCCGGCGCGGGCGCCGGGTAGTCGTAGTCGAAGTAGTTGACGAGCTCCTCGATCCGCACGCCCTGCGGCTGGGTGCCCTGCGTGAGCTGCCGGCGCAGGTTGCTGTACGAGGCGGTGTCGACGTCCGAGGCGAACGTCGACAGCGGGCTGGTCGCGACGTCCTGGAACGGCTGCTCCGGGGAGTCGTCGTACTCCTCCTGGGGTTCGGTCGGGACGTAGCGCCACTGGTCGGGCGCGTACGCGTCGTCCTGCGCGACCTCCTGCCCGTAGGTGGCGTCGCTCGCGCCGCCGTTGCTGCACGCGCCGAGCGCCCCCAGCGCGAGCACGGCGGTCGCGGCGACGAGGCGGTGCCTCGAACGCCGCGCGGATCCGGGGCGAGCTGCTTCCTTCGACGTCCGATCGCGCATGAGGTCCCCTCCATCGTCCGATGGACGGCATGCTTCCGGCTCGCTGACCAGCGCGAACAGCACGAGACGGTCACGCGACCGTACCGGTCCGGTCACGGCGAGCCCGCGGCCACCCGTTCGGGCGACCCGCGAGCCGTCCGCGGGGGCCGGTCGGGGGACGGCTGCGTCCGGGCGGCCGGGCTCACGCGCCGGCAGCGGCCCGTGCCACCCCGGCGCGGGCCGGCCGCGCGTCCCCGTCCGGCGCGGTGCGCGGCGCACGGGCGGCCCGGACGCCGTTGAGGATCACGACCACCTCGGCGACCTCGTGGACGAGCACGACGCCCGCCAGCCCCAGGGTGCCGGTCAGCGCGAGCGGGAGCAGGGCGACGATGATGAGCAGCGCGAGGGCGATGCTCCCGGTCATGATGCGGCGCCCGCGGCGGGCGTGCGCGAGCGCCCGGGGGAGCAGCCGCAGGTCGTTGCCGGTGAACGCGACGTCGGCGGCCGCCGAGTCGCCGAAGCCGCGCAGGTCCACCG
>NZ_JAGXJG010000210.1:0-284 GCF_019091725.1 Cellulomonas sp. GbtcB1
GTACGGCGGCTCGTACGACGCCTACCTGGAGGAGCGGTCCACGGCGCGGCGCCAGGCCCGCGAGGCCTACTAGGACTACGCCGCCCGCCGCGACGCGCTGTCCGCCCCCGCCCGGATGCAGCGCGCGTGGATGGACAAGGGCGTGAAGAACGCCCGGCGCAAGGCGTCCGACAACGACAAGATCGGCGGGAAATTCCGCTCGGACGCCTCGGAGAAGCAGGCGGCCAAGGCCCGGCAGACCGAGCGGCAGATGGAGCGGCTGGAGGTGGTCGCGGAGCCGCGCA
>NZ_JAGXJG010000211.1:0-283 GCF_019091725.1 Cellulomonas sp. GbtcB1
CCGCGCCCGACAGGCGCGGCGCTACGTCCGCCACCAGCGCCACGCCGACGAGCACGGCGTCCGCGCCGGCCCGGGCGTAGTCCATGACGTCGTGCGGCCCGCGCACGCCCGACCCGGCGACCTTGACGACGTCCGCCGGGATCGCCGGGGCCACCCGCGCGAACGTGCCGCGGTCGACCTCGAGCGCCTTGAGGTTGCGCGCGTTGACGCCGACCACCCGCGCGCCGGCGTCGACCGCCCGCTCGACCTCCTCGGCGTAGTGCACCTCGACGAGGGCCGTCAT
>NZ_JAGXJG010000212.1:0-283 GCF_019091725.1 Cellulomonas sp. GbtcB1
GAGGAGCTTGCGCTCCCAGGTCGGCACGGCCAGCACGTGGTAGCCGCGGTTGGCGAGCCAGGCCGGGAGGCCGGTGAGCACCAGCCGGTGGTACTGGAACACGCCCTGGTGCCGTCCGAGCGTGGCCACGACCCCGAGGCTGTGGTGCACGTAGTCCCGCGGGCGGCGGCCGCGCAGCGTCGCGGCGAGGTTCGCGGCGAGCAGCCGGCCCTGCCGGACGGCGGGCTGCGCGTTCGGGGCGGTCAGCGCCCCGGGCGCCCCCGCCAGGTCCGGGGCGGGCGCC
>NZ_JAGXJG010000213.1:0-282 GCF_019091725.1 Cellulomonas sp. GbtcB1
GACGTCCATCAGCACGACGTCGGGGTCGAGCGCGGCGATCTGCCGCAGCGCCTAGGCGCCGTCGCCCGCCTCGCCGGCGACCGTCAGGTCGTCCTCGTCGTCGAGCACGAGGCGGAAGCCCATGCGCAGCAGGGGCTGGTCGTCCACCAGCAGGACGCGGATCGGCGCGGAGGCCGCGCCGTCCTCGGTCGTGGTCACGCGGGCTCCTCCGCCGGGGCGGGTCGAGCGAGGGCGCGGGAAGGCGCGGGAGGGGGGGGAGGGGCCGGGGGTGCCGGCGCAGGG
>NZ_JAGXJG010000214.1:0-282 GCF_019091725.1 Cellulomonas sp. GbtcB1
ATTTTTTTTACAAATATTATTTTTATAGGTTTATTATAAGGTATTTTTATTGGACACACTAGTATTTAGCAGCTTTTATGGCACGTTTACTGTACAGTATTCAGAATCGGAATAAATTAAAGGAGAAATGTAACGGAATAAATGAAAAATAATCAGAATCAATATTTGTTATATGTTATTTACTAAAATTTGTCGGAAATGGAATGGTAGTGATTTATCTTGTTTACTTTATTAGGAAACGTAATCGGAATGCTTAAATTGACTAAATTGTCATTTTGAGTT
>NZ_JAGXJG010000215.1:0-282 GCF_019091725.1 Cellulomonas sp. GbtcB1
GCCCGCGAGGGCGGCGACCAGGACCAGCAGCGCACCGCTCAGCGCGGACGGCACCAGCACCGAGCCGCGCGCCCCGAGGACGCGCGCCGCGATGGGGCGGGAGAGGAACGCGACGACCGGGATGGGCCCGGCGGCCGCCGTCGCGAACGCGATGAGCCCCACGGCGGCGCCGATCAGCAGGATCCGGGACCGCTCCACCCGGACGCCCAGGGCCGAGGCGGTGTCGTCCCCGAGCTGCAGCTGGGCGAGGTTCCGCGACTGCGTGAGCAGCACCGGGCCGAG
>NZ_JAGXJG010000216.1:0-281 GCF_019091725.1 Cellulomonas sp. GbtcB1
GTCGGCAACGCGCGCGAGCCGATGGGCCAGGCCTTCGTGCCGACGGAGGGCGGCGAGCAGCTGTTCGTGGTCGTGAACCACCACAAGTCGAAGGGCTCCGCCGGCCCGTGGCCGGGCGACGCCGACACCGGCGACGGCCAGGGTGCGTCCAACGAGTCCGGGGTCCGCCAGGCCGAGGCGCTGCGCGACTGGGTGCCGACGGTGCAGGGCGAGGCCGAGGCGGTCGCGCTGCTCGGCGACTTCAACTCCTACACCCAGGAGGACCCGCTGCAGGTGCTGTA
>NZ_JAGXJG010000217.1:0-281 GCF_019091725.1 Cellulomonas sp. GbtcB1
GCGACCACGCTGACCGCGAGCTCCAGCTCCGCGTCGTCCGCGCCGTGCCGGTAGTCCCGGGGGTCGGAGGCGAGCGCGACGGCCGTCTGGGTGCGGCGGGTGTCCTCGTACTGCTTGACGGTGGGCTGCCCGCGGCGCGCGGTGGTGCGCCAGTGGATCGGCCGGCGGTCGTCGCCGACCACGTAGTCGCGCAGCGCGTGGAACGCCAGGTCCATGTCGGACAGGTCGCGGGTCACGCCGCCCTCGAGGTCGCGGAGCAGGCCCTCGTCGGCACCCGTGAG
>NZ_JAGXJG010000218.1:0-281 GCF_019091725.1 Cellulomonas sp. GbtcB1
GATTTCGATCATTTGATCTAGGATCAACTGGTGATATTGAATTGAATAAATATTACGGTAAGTTTTAACATATCTAATCAAAGTTTAATATCGGTCCCTTCCGATGTATACTCCATACATCCGATACTGGTAAACTTTGCCAATGTCCTGGAAAGGACATAACACTTTTCCAAGGTGTAAGAATACCTATCGCTGATTATAGCATGTCAGTCTAAATCCAGTGTTCTGACAAATCAGGGAATAAACTTTTGAACATATAATAAAGATTATATTCTACTGCG
>NZ_JAGXJG010000219.1:0-280 GCF_019091725.1 Cellulomonas sp. GbtcB1
AGCTGCAGCCGGAGACCGTGAAGGAGCTCGCCCCGGAGACGCTGAAGGAACGCCAGCCGGAGACGCTCAAGGAGCTGCAGCCCGAGACCGTCAAGGAGCGCATCCCCGAGACGATCAAGGAGCGGAACGAGACGATCCGGGAGAACCTCGGCGGCTTCACGCTGCAGGAGGGCACGCTCCCGGGGCCGGGCGGGCGCGACGTCGACCCGGGGCAGCTCCCGGGCCGTGTCCCGTACGCCCCGGGCACGCCGGTCCCGGGCGCCCCGCGCCCCCCTGGTGC
>NZ_JAGXJG010000022.1:0-59310 GCF_019091725.1 Cellulomonas sp. GbtcB1
CACCCTCGTCCTGTCCTCGCTCGACTCGGTCGCCGCCCTGGGCCGCACGCTGCTCGACGAGGACCGGCCGGTGCACGTGCTGGTCGGCAACGCCGGTGTGATGACCCCGCCCGACCGGCAGATCACCGCCGACGGGTTCGAGCTCCAGCTCGGCACCAACCACCTCGGCCACGCCGCGCTCGTGCTGCACCTGCTGCCGCTGCTGCGCGCCGGGCGGGCCCGGGTGGTGTCGCAGATCAGCGTCGCCGCCGCGCGGGGCCGAGTGCACTGGGACGACCTCGGCTGGGAGCGGTCGTACGACGGGACGGCCGCGTACCGGTCGTCGAAGATCGCGTACGGCCTGTTCGGCGTCGAGCTCCAGCGGCGCAGCGCGGCCGCCGGCTGGGGGATCACCAGCGTGCTGTCGCACCCGGGCGTCGCGCCGACGAGCCTGCTGGCCGCGCGGCCCGAGGTCGGTCGGGCCGACGACACCCGCGCCGTCCGGCTGATCCGCCGGCTGTCCGCGTGGGGGATCACGGGCACGCCGGAGTCGGCGGGGCTGCCCGCGCTCTACGCGGCGACGTCGTCGGACGCCGAGGGCGGGCGGCTGTACGGCCCGCGCGGGCCCGGCCACCTCGGCGGCGCGCCCGCGGAGCAACGGCTGTACCGGCCGCTGCGGGACGCCGACGAGGCGCGGCGTGTGTGGGAGGCCTCGGAGCGGCTGGTCGGGATGCGGGCGGCGTGACGGCGCCCGCCCTCAGAGCCGGTCGGCCAGCTCCGTCAGCGTCTCCGACGCCCCCGCGTCCAGGGTCAGCGTCGCCAGCGGGTCCCCGCGGGTGGCGCCGCGGTTGAGGATCACGACCGGCTTGCCCTCCTCGGCCGCGTGCCGCACGAACCGCAGCCCGGACTGGACCGTCAGCGACGACCCCGCGACGAGCAGCGCGTCCGCCTCGTCGACGAGCGCGTACGCCTCCGCCACCCGGGGCCCGGGCACCGTCTCGCCGAAGTACACGATGTCCGGCTTCAGCATCCCGCCGCACGGGCCGTCGCCGCCGTCGGGGTCGGGCTGCCAGCAGTCGACGACCCGGAAGTGCGACGTCTGCTCGATCACGGCGTCGGCGTCGGGCGCGATCTCCACGTCGCCGACTGCGCCCACCGACTCGGCGAAGCCGGGGTTGGCAGCCTCCAGCCGCTCGGCGAGCTCGGTGCGCGTCACGGTCCTGTGGCACCGCAGGCAGATCACCTGGTCATACCGCCCGTGCAGGTCGATCACCCGGCGCGAGCCCGCCTGCTCGTGCAGCAGGTCGACGTTCTGCGTGATCACCCCGAGCACCACGCCGTGCGCCTCCATCGACGCCAGGGCGCGGTGCCCCGCGTTCGGGTGCGTGCGGTGCACGTACCGCCAGCCGACGTGGTTGCGCGCCCAGTAGTGCCGGCGGAAGCCCTCGTCCCCGACGAACTGCTGGTACGTCATCGGGTTCCGCGGCGGGGAGTCCGGCGACCGGTAGTCGGGGATGCCCGAGTCGGTCGACAGGCCCGCCCCGGTGAGCACGGTGAGGCGGCTGCCGCGGAGCAGCCGGACCGCGTCGTCGACGGTCCCCGGGTTCGGCCGGACGGCGTCGTGGAGGGGGATCGGCAGGCGCGGGGGTGTCACGTGCACCACGGTACGACTCCCGATGCGGGAGTTCCGCCTCGCATCCGGTACTGTTCTGGCCCGAGGTAGCGTGTCCGAGCGGCCTAAGGAGCACGCCTCGAAAGCGTGTGTGGGTGAAAGTCCACCGTGGGTTCAAATCCCACCGCTACCGCTCGACGAGAGCCCCGCCGGTGTCCGGCGGGGCTCTCGTGCTTCCCGGGCGCGCGGCGTCGTCGGCGGCCCCTCGGGGCGGCGAGGCCACCGTCGGCGTCCCGGTGGCGGAAGCGGGCGTCGGGGTTGTCGGCGCGGTCGGCCTGGCGACCCATCGATCTGCGTGCGGTCCTCGTCGTCCTTCCGGTCCGATCGCGTGCGCTGATAGCGCTTGCAGGGCGACCCAGGCCATCAAAGCCGAGGCCTTGCCTGTCGCGTGTGATATGCGCTTTCATGGACGGACGTCTACGAGCTCGCAGTCGCGCCCGTGCCGTTCGCGCTCGACGAGCTCGCCTCCTACCGCGAAGGAACGTCTCGATGACGAGAACACCACGCTGGCTGGCCGTGGCCGCGACCCTGGGTCTGGGCACCGGAGTGCTCGGCGCCGTCCCGGCGTCGGCCCAGCCGTACCCAGGGCAGGCCGAGCAGGCGGACGTCGACGTGCTCCAGGTCGACCTCGCGAGCGCGACCGGCGACTTCCGCGGCGGCGCGTCCGGTGCGCTGTACGGCCTGGGTGACGACGGCGCGCCCACGCAGGCGCTGATCAACGGCGCGCACGTCACCAACGTGTCGCAGAAGGCGCCGTTCGGCACCCAGCACCCGTCGGGCGACGCCCTGCAGATCGAGGACGGGTTCTTCGACAAGCACGGCCAGGACCTGTACATCTACGTGCAGGACTACTACCCGGACTGGCCGTACCACGGCGGGCAGCGGCCGGGCGACACCCGTACCTACGACCTCGCGACCGGCGAGTTCACCGACACGCCGAACGGCACCTGGGACTTCCTCGAGGTGACGCGGATCGTGGCCGAGGCGGTCGCCACCGAGTCGGACCGCCCCGGCGACTACGTGTTCATCCCGTTCAACGAGCCGGACGGCGGGAACTGGTACGCGAACTGGTCGACGCTGGGTCAGACGTTCCTCGAGGACTGGGACGCGGTGCACGGCGTGATCCAGGAGGTCTGGGACGCGCACGGGCTCGGGGACGCCCGCATCGGCGGCCCCGGCGACACGCGCTGGCAGCCCGAGCGCTCCGAGGCGTTCCTGCAGCACACGATGGCGTCGGGGACGGTGCCGGACGTGTTCATCTGGCACGAGCTCGGCATCGACAACCTGGCCACGTTCCGCGGCAACTACGACGCGTACCGGGCGCTCGAGCAGCGCCTGGGCCTGGAGTCGCTGCACGTGAACGTGACCGAGTGGGGGATGCTCCGCGACATGAGCACACCGGGTCAGCTGATCCAGTGGTTCTCGATCATGGAGGACCTCAAGATTGACGGCCAGGTCGCGTACTGGAACTACGCGGGCAACCTGTCGGACAACAGCGCCCGGGCCAACGCCGCGAACGGCGGCTGGTGGATGTTCAAGTGGTACGGCGACCTCGAGGGGTCGCAGACGGTCGCGGTGACGCCGCCGGCGCTGAACGCCGTGGACACGCTGCAGGGCATCGGCGCCCTCGACGTCGACAACCGACGGGCCACCGTGCTGTACGGCGGCGGGTCGAAGGACGTGCGGGTCGACCTCGCCGGTCTGGACCCCGCCGTGTTCGGCGGCGCGGTCGACGTCGAGGTGCGCGAGGTGCGCCTCACCGGCGCCGAGGGTGTCGCGGCCACCCCGCGCGTCATCCAGGTGGCGCAGGACGTCGCCGTGGCGGACGGGGAGCTCGCCCTCACGGTGCCGACCTACGACCGGTACGCCGGCTACCAGGTCGTCATCACCCCCGCGCAGGACCGCGAGGTCGCGGTCGACGCGGTCTTCCACGCCTCGGTCGAGGCGGAGGACACGGCGCTCACCGACGCGCAGGTCTACACGCAGGACCCGGAGCAGGGCGGCGGCTGGAAGTTCCTGGCGTCGCACGGCAAGGACGTCGGGTCGTTCAACCGCGCCACGTCGCGCGCGGACTGGACGGTCGAGGTGCCGCGCGACGGCACGTACCGGTTCGAGGTGGTCGGCGCGGCTCCCGGCGTCCCGGGGCGCCACGCGCTGTTCGTCGACGACGCGCACGCCGGCACGGTGCAGTACGCCGCCGACCTCGCGCTGAACGCGACGTCCCGGTGGCAGTACCGCGGGTCCGCCGAGCTGGAGGTCGCGCTGACCGCCGGTGAGCACGTGCTCTCCCTGCGGGCCAGCGAGGACGGCGCCACGCTGCTCCCGAACGCCGACATCACGCTCGACACCTTCGCGCTGACCGACGTCACCGACGGTGAGCCGACCACCTATCCCGCCTCGACGCTCCGCCTGGAGGACGGCGCAGTCCTGACCTGGGCGGACGGGACGCGAGGCTGGGCCGCGCTCCCGGGCGGCGACGCGCGAGCCGACGCCTACGTGCACGCCGCCTCGACCGGGTACCACGACGTGACGGTGACGTACGCGTCGACCGCCGCGTCGACGGTCGACGTGACGGTGAACGGCGCGCCCGTCGCGACCTTGGAGGCGCCCGGTGCCGGCACGTGGTCGTCGACGGCGCGCCTGCACCTCGCGCACGGCATCAACGAGGTCGAGCTGCGGTCGCCGACCGGCGCGGTGGTGCGCGACCTGACGACCCGGGCGACCGGTGACCCCGGTGCGGCGCTCGTCGTCGAGGCCGAGGACGCGCAGCTGCGCGGGAACGCCCGGGTCACCACGTACGCCGCGAGCACCGGGTCCAACGCATCGGGCTCGGCCGGGGTCGGTAGCATCGGTCAGGGTCGCGAGAACGCCGTGGTCGTCGACCGGGCGCCGGGTGTGGACCAGCCGGGCACCTACGCGGTGACCGTCCGGTTCGCCAACGCCGAGGTCAGTGGCAGCCACGACTACAACCCCCAGGTCGTCGACCGCCGCCTGGACGTGTGGGAGCAGGGCGCGCAGGAGTCCTCGGGGTACGCGTACCTGCGCTACACGTACGCGTGGACGTCCTTCCTCGAGCGCACGTTCCTGGTCGAGCTCGGGTCGGGCGACGCGTCGCTGGAATTCGGCCGGGCCGACGGCTGGGCGCCCGACCTGGACCGCATCGAGATCGCCCCCCTGTCGACCGGTGCCCCCACGACGGTCCCGGTCGGCGGTGAGGAGCTCGCGACCTGGGACCCGACGACCGTCTACGTCGAGGGCGACCGGGTCACGCACGGCGGCGCGGAGTGGGTGGCGTCGTGGTGGACCCAGCGCCAGGAGCCGGGCGACCCGGTCGGTCCGTGGCAGCAGATCCGCACGGATGCGGACGGCACGGCCGTCTGGACGGCATCGCGCGTGTTCGCCGCCGGTGACCTCGTGCGGCACGACGGCGTCGTGTACGAGGCGCGCTGGTGGACCCGCAACCAGGTGCCCGGCGACCCGGACGGGCCGTGGATGCGGCACGCCTGAGTGCCGGGTCCCGGCCGTGATCGCCTAGGTTGTCGGCTGTGGCACGACCCGTCTCCGGAAAGCAGCCCACGATCGCCGACGTCGCCCGTGAGGCCGGCGTCAGCGTCCCCACGGTGTCTCGGGTGCTCACCGGTTCCACGCGGGTCAGTCCCGAGCGCGAGGCGCTCGTGCACGCCGCGATCCAGCGGCTCGGGTTCCGGCGCAACGGCGCCGCCCGGGCCCTGGCCGCGGGCAGCCTGCCGATGATCGCGATCATCACCAGCAACACCACCCGGTACGGGTACGCCTCCTCGATCCAGGGGATCGAGGAGGCGGCCCGTGCCGCGGGGCACATGGTGATGATCTGCGTCGTCGAGACGGACGACCGCGAGGTCGTCGACGCGGCGGTCGACACCGCGCTGAGCCAGCCGATCGCCGGTGCGGTCGTGCTGGAGTACGACCCGCCCGGCGCGGCCGCGCTCGCCGCGGTCCCGGACTGGGTGCCGCTGGTCGCCCTGGCGGCGGGGAACCGCTCGGACGACGAGATCCTGCACGCCTCGATGGACGACCGGGTGGGCGCCGCGAGCGCCACCCGCTACCTGCTCGACCTGGGGCACGAGACCGTGCACCACGTCGCCATCCCCTCGGCGGGGCGGGAGAGCTCCCGCCTGGTCGGGTGGCGCGAGACCCTCGAGGCCGCCGGAGCCCCGGTGCCCCCGCCCCTGCGCGCGGACTGGGCGCCGATGTCGGGGTACGACGCGGGGCTGCGTCTCGCCCGTGACCTCGACGTCACGGCGGTCCTCTGCGGCAACGACGAGCTCGCGATGGGCGTGATCCGCGCGCTCAACGACAGCGGGCGGCGCGTGCCGCACGACGTGTCGGTCGTGGGGTTCGACGACCACCCGCTGGGTCCCCTGTGGGATCCCGCGCTGACGACCGTGCGGCAGGACTTCGTGCAGCTCGGGCGCGACTCCGTACGCCTGCTGGCGCGCCTGCAGGCGGGCGAGAGCGGGGTCGCCTCGGCGCGCCTCGTGCCCGATCTGGTCGTCCGTGCGTCCTCGGGCCCGCGACGTCGCTCCGCAGCCTGAAACCGCTCATCATTCGTGATCATGCCGTGACCTAGGCTACTTGCCCTCGTTCTTGATATGCGCTTTCATCGACTCGTCGCCCTGGCGCACCTGGCCGGGTACGAGGAGATGGGGTCGAGGATGACTCGCGAGAGCACGGGACTGCGCACGCAGGCCCTCGGGGACGGCGACGCCGTCCTGCACCTGGTCTGGGCGGACGACCGGCCGGCGGCGCTGGTCGGCGGCACGGCGGCGGACGATGCCGCCGAGCTGGCCGCGCGCGCCGTCCAGCCGCTGGTGGAGGTCCTGGCCGTGGGCCACGGCCGCGCCGCGGGCAACCTCCGGAACACCGCCACCGCCGTCGGCGTCCGGATGCGCGTGCTCCAGGTCAGCGCCACCCCCGCCGCCGACGGCGCCGGCCGCGTGGTCGAGGTGACCCAGGAGGACCCCGGCTCCGGGCTGGTCGCCCTGACGCGGCTCGAGCTGCGGGGCGGGGCGGTCCGGGCGACCACGACGGTCCGCAACGCCGGCGCGACCCCGGTGCACCTCCAGGCCGTGAGCTCGGTGGCGCTGGCCGGTCCGGTCGGGGACCGGCCCCTGGATGCCGTGGTCTCCGTGGAGGGCACGAGCGCGTGGGTCGGGGAGAACCGCTGGGAGCACGTCCCCCTCGCCGGGCAGGGCGGCCTGGTCGACCTCGATCTCCCGCGCCACCAGCACCAGGACGGCCGTGGCGCGCACGTCGTCGCGAGCACGGGGACCTGGTCGAGCGGCACCCGCGTGCCGAGCGGCGTGCTCACCACCCGAGCCGGAGACGCCTCGTTGGGCTGGCAGATCGAGCACAACGGCGCCTGGCGGCTCGAGGTCAGCGAGCGGCTGACGCGCGACGACCGGCGCGTGCTCGCCCTCGTCGCGCTCGGTCCGACGGACATCGACCACCACTGGCTCCGCACGCTCGAGCCCGGTCAGGAGTTCGCCACGGTGCCGGTGACGGTGGTGCCCGTGGCCGGCGACTGGCAGGCCGCCGTGGTGGGCCTCACCGCGGCCCGCCGGGACCGGCACCACGCCGTGGCGCAGGACCGGCACGCGCGCAGCGACGGTCGGGCCCGTGCGCCCTTCCTCGTGTTCAACGACTACATGAACACGCTGATGGGCGACCCCACGACGGACAAGCTGCTGCCCCTCGTCGACGCGGCGGCGGACGTCGGTGCCGAGGTGTTCTGCATCGACGCCGGCTGGTACGACGACGGCGGCGACTGGTGGGACTCCGTCGGCGAGTGGGAGCCGTCGACGCTCCGGTTCCCCGGCGGGCTGCACGAGGTGACCGACCGGATCCGCGACCGCGGGATGGTCCCGGGGCTCTGGCTCGAGCCGGAGGTGGTGGGCGTGCGGAGCCCGCTCGCGGAGCAGCTGCCCGGCGAGGCGTTCCTCCAGCGTCGCGGCCAGCGGGTCGTCGAGCACGACCGGTACCTCCTGGACCTGCGGCACCCCGATGCGGTGAAGCACCTCGACACCGTGGTGGACCGCCTGGTCGACGAGTTCGGCGTCGGCTACTTCAAGCTCGACTACAACGTCACCCCGGGCGCCGGCACGGACCACGCGACCGACAGCGTCGGCCAGGGGCTGCTCGAGCAGAACCGGGCGCAGGTCGCCTGGCTCGACGGGATCCTGCGCCGGCACCCGGACCTGATGCTCGAGAACTGCGCGTCAGGGGCGATGCGCGCGGACGACGCGCTGCTGTCGCGATCCACCCTGCAGTCGACGTCGGATCAGCAGAACCTGGTCCTGTACCCGCCGGTCGCAGTCGGTGCGCTCGTGTCGATCCTGCCGGAGCAGGCCGCGAACTGGGCGTACCCGCAGCCCGGGATGACGCTCGAGGAGTGCGTCTTCACGCTCAGCACCGGCCTCGCGGGTCGGCTCTACCTCTCCGGTCACCTCGACCGGATGGACTCCGCCCGCCTCGGGCTGGTCGTCGAGGCGGTCGAGCTGGCCCGGGCGAACGAGGACTGGCTGCACGAGGCGCACGCCGCCTGGCCGCTCGGCCTGCCCGCGTGGTCCGACCCCTGGGTCGCCTCCGCCCTCACCGGTCCGACGCAGACCCTCGCCACCGTCTGGCGGCGCGGTGGCCCGGACGAGATCGTCCTGGACCTGCCGGACGGCGACGTCGAGGTCGCGTTCCCCCGTGCGCAGCCCGGCACGCCGTGGCAGATCGACCGCCTGCCCGACGGACGGGTCCGCGTCCGGGTCCCGCACGCCGACGGCGGCCCGCAGGCGCGCGTCCTGCGCGTCCGCCACCCCTGACAGCACCACAGCACGTCCCTCACCCCGCCGGCGACGACGCCGGCACCTGCCTAGGGAGAACCGATGAAGAAGACCCCTGCTCTCGCCGCGATCCTGCTGACCGCCGGCCTGGCGCTCACGGCCTGCTCCGACCCCGGGGCGGGCGGCTCCGCCTCGGGCGGTGCGCCGGCGGAGTGGCCCGCGCAGGACGCCGACCTGTCGGGCGTCGAGCTGACCATCTGGGCCGCGCAGAACTCCAACACCGTGCCCGACGCCGTCGTCGAGGCGTTCGAGGAGACCACCGGCGCCAGCGTCGACGTCGTGACGATCACCGACCCGTACGAGCAGAGCATCCAGACCAAGATCGCCACCGGCGACAAGCCCGATCTCGCGTTCTGGCAGCCGACCGCGTCGATGCTCGCCGGCATCAACGCGAAGCAGAACCTGCAGCCGCTCGACGACGCGCCGTGGCTGGACGACATGGACCCCGCGCTCGTCGACCTCACGGGTTCGTACGACGGCACCCGCTACGCCGCGCTCATCAGCACCCCGGCCGTGATCGGCGCGTACTACAACAAGCAGGTGTTCGCCGACGCCGGGCTCACCGACACCCCGACCAGCTGGACGGAGCTCGTCGAGGACGCCCGGACGGTCCAGGCCGCCGGTGTGACGCCCTTCTTCGAGATGGGCGGCAACGCGGGCTCGCCCTGGGGGACGCAGTGGTGGGTCCAGGCGCCGCTCGCCGAGGCATCCAAGGACGGACTGTGGGAGGAGGTCAACAGCGCGTCGACCACGTTCGGCGACAGCCCGATCATCGACGCCATCACGGGCTACCAGGACCTGATCGCCGAGGGCCTGTTCAACGACGACATCAAGACGGCCACGTTCGAGGACCAGGGCGCGGCTCTGCTCGCGGGCGACGCGGCGATGGTCATGCAGGTGAACTCGTTCTTCGGCCAGCTGCAGTCCCTCGCCGACACCGACGAGCTGAACGAGAAGATCGGGTTCTTCCCGATCTCGACCGACGGCAACGTCGGCACCTTCGTCCCGGACCAGGCCAACGCGCTGGTCGCGTTCCGCACCGGCGACGAGACCCGCGAGGCCGCCGCCCGCCAGCTCCTGAGCTTCTGGCTCGGCGACGGGTACGCCGACTTCGTCGAGGACCAGGACACCGTCTCGCTGCAGCCGGGCGTCGAGACGCCCGCGACCGTCCCCGACGCGCTGGTGTCGGTCGCCGACGCGCTCGACGGCGCCGCCGGCTCCATGCAGGTCGAGGCGGTCGCCAACCCGGACCTCTACCTGCGGCTCGGTGACATGATCCAGGGCGCGCTGACGCCGGAGCAGGTCGCGCAGCAGACGCAGGACCAGTTCGCGCAGCTCGCGTCCGCGCAGGGCGTCGAGGGTTTCTGACCGTAGCCCGGCCGGGCCCGCCGGTCAGCAACCGCACGTGACCGTCACGGAGGACCGCCCGACGCAGGGGCGGGCGGTCCTCCGTCGAGGACGAGGACACCCATGACCACCACCACCGCTCCCGCCCCGACCCGGGAGGGACCCACCGAGGCGAGGACGGCGCGCGCCAACCGCACGCGACGGGCGCGCAACCACCCGTGGGCGTTCGCCGCCCCCGCGTTCGTGCTGCTCGGCGTCTTCTTCTTCCTGCCGACGCTGTTCAACTTCGTCTACTCGTTCACCGACTGGTCGAGCTTCAAGGCGGAGATCGGGTTCGTCGGCTGGGACAACTTCACGCGGCTGTTCGAGAACGGCGACCTCGGTCGCGCGCTCCGGGTCACCCTCGGCTACGCCGTCCTCGTCGCGATCCTGCAGAACCTCTTCGGTCTGCTCCTCGCCCTCCTGCTCGAGCGGGACACGCGGGTCAACCGCATCGCCCGCGTCCTGTTCTTCATCCCCGTGATCATGTCGGCGCTGGCCGTCGGCTACGTGTTCCAGGCGATCCTGAAGCCGGACGGCGCGCTCAACGCGATCCTCAGCTGGGTCACCGGCACGGAGGTCACGACCGCCTGGCTGGGCAGCACCTCATGGACCCTGCTCGTCGTCGCGGTCATCCACGCCTGGAAGTGGATGGGCCTGCCGATGCTGATCTACATGGCCGGCCTCAAGACCATCAGCGAGGACGTGCTGGAGGCCGCGCGCCTCGACGGCGCGGGCGCCTGGACCCAGTTCTGGCGGATCCGGTTCCCGCTGATCGCCCCCGCGGTCACGTTCAACGTCGCGACCGCGCTGCTCGGCTCGATGAACGGGTTCGACATCGTGCAGGCGACCACTGCCGGCGGCCCGGCCCGGTCGACCGAGCTGCTGAACATCTTCATCTTCCGCACCTTCGGGCAGGGCCTGTTCGCGCAGGCCACGACGATGAGCCTCGTGCTGTTCCTCGTCGTCGTCGCCCTGGCGTTCCCGGTCATCGGGATGCTGCGCCGTCGAGAGGACGTCCTGTGAGCATCGTCGCGCCCCACGGCACCAGCACCGCCCGCGGCGGTCGGCCCCGAGCGACCCTCGGCGGCCGGACCGGCCCGTGGCGCCGGATCCAGCCGTTCGTCGTCGTCCTGTCGGTCGTCCTGCTGATCGCCCTGCCGCTGTGGATCATCGTGGTCACCGCCGGCAAGTCCCAGGCCGAGGCGCTGCAGCCCGACCTGTCGCTGCCCTCGCGGTGGCAGCTCGGCGCGAACCTCGCCGAGATCTGGCGCGACGGCGACGTGCCTGCGGCGTTCGGCGGCTCCCTGCTGATCATGGTGCCGTCGGTGTTCCTCGTCCTGGTCCTGGGGTCCCTCGCCTCGTGGATCCTCGCCCGGCGCCGCTCCCGGATCTCCGCGGCCCTCTACGCGCTCGCGATCTCCGGCATCGTGCTGCCGCCCGCCGTGGTCACCATCGTGCTGCTGCTGCGCCAGCTCGGCCTCGCCGGGACGGTCGTCGGCATGATCGGCGTGTACGTCGGGATGTACATGTCCACGGTGATCTTCTTCGTCACCGGGTTCATCCGGACCATCCCGCACGAGCTGGAGGAGGCCGCGCGCGTCGACGGGGCCACGCCGATGCGGGTGTTCCGCACCGTGATCCTGCCGCTGCTCGTCCCGGTGCTGAGCACCGCGACCATCCTGATCTGCCTGTACATCTGGAACGACGTCTTCTACGCGTTCTTCGTCATCGGCGGACGCGTGGACACCTTGCCGCTCAACCTCTACAACGTCGCCTCGGCGGGGCTGTACCTCAACAACTGGCACCTGATCTTCGCCTACGTCGTCGTGATGAGCCTGCCGCTGCTGGTCACGTTCATCGTGGCGCAGCGCAAGATCATCTCGGGCATCACGTCCGGCGCCGTGAAGTAGGGCGGACGGCCGGAGCTCCGGTGCGCACTCGTCCTGGCAGCCGACCTGCTGCTCGCGGACGAACCGGGCTCGACGAGAGCCCCGCCGGTGTCCGGCGGGGCTCTCGTGCTTCCCCGGGCACGCCGCGTCACCCCACCGCGACCGGCAGCCCCTCCGCCGCCGTCCACTCCGACAGCGACCCGTCGTACACGGCGACCTCGGCCCCCGACACGACGTACGCCGCGAACGCCGGCAGCGTCGCCGCGATGCCGCCCCCGCAGTAGGTGACGGCCCCCTCGGCGTCGAGCAGCCCGCCCGCCTCCAGGCGCTCGCGCAGGTCGTCGAGCGGCAGGAACCGGCCGGTCGCCGGGTCGAGGAGCGTGAACAGCGGGAGGTTGACGCTCCCGGGGATCCGGCCGCGCCGGGCGTAGGTGCTGACCTCCTGGTCGCCGCGGAACGTCGCCGGGTCGAGCGCGTTCACGAGCAGCCCGGGCGCCGCGCCCGAGGAGATCCGCTCCACCTGCGGCAGCGTGGCGAGCAGCTCGGGGCGCTCCCGCGGCGCGAGCGTCGTGGTGACGGCTCGGGCGGCCTCGTCGTCGGCCCCGCCGGAGGCCGTGCCGAAGCCGGCGGCCTGCCACCCGGCCAACCCGCCGTCCAGCACCGAGACCCGGTCGTGGCCCAGGTAGCGCAGGAGCCACCAGACGCGTGTCGCCCAGGCGGAGCCGACGGTGTCGTAGACGACGACGTGGGTGTCGTCGCCGACGCCCAGCGCGCCGAACGCCGCGGCCAGCGCCCCGGGCGACGGGAGCGTGAACGGGTAGGGGCCCGCGGGGTCGGACAGCTCGCCGGTGACGTCCACGAACGCGGCGCCCGGGACGTGCGCCGCGAGGTACTGCTCGCGCAGCGGGCCGGCGGTGTACGGCTCGCCCTCGCCGTGCGTCACCAGGGAGGTGGAGGCGTCGAGCACCACCGGCCGGCCGGCCGGCGCGTCCAGGGCGGCGCGCAGCGCCTCGGGGCTGACGAGGGCGGGGAGTGCGGGGGCCATGGGTCCTCCTCGGGGGTGCGGGCCGCGAGCGCGGTGCTCGCGACGCTACGTCGGCCCGCGCGGCGCCCGACAGGAGCGGCCCAGGCACCGGACGTGTGTGACGCGGCCGCGTCCGGGCGGCGCGGACCGTCGCGGTAGCGTGTGCCGGACCACCCCGCCCGGACCTGCGCCGACGCCGATCCGGGCCACGACGATCGGAGCAGCACGTGGCCAGCCGAGCGCCAGGCATGGTGGACGTCGCCCGGGTCGCGGGCGTCTCGCACATCACCGTGTCGCGCGTTCTCAACGGGCACCCGTCCGTGCGCCCGGAGACGCGGGCGCGGGTCGAGGCCGCCATCGCGGAGCTCGGGTACCGGCGGAACACCGTGGCCCGGGCGTTCAAGAGCGGCCGGACGTCGACGATCGGCGTCGTGCTGGCCGGCTCCGAGCTGCACGAGCTGCCGCGGGTGCTCGGCGGCCTGGAGACCGCGGCCCGCGCGGCGGGGTACTGGCTGAACCTCGCGAGCTTCCAGGGACGCGACCCGGCCGAGTTCACCGAGACGGTGCAGCGGGTCGCGGACCAGGCGGACGCGGTCGCGATGATCGCCGACCGGCCGGTGGTGCTGGACGCGCTGCCGGCGCTGGTGACGCGGGTGCCGATGGCGGTGGTCATGTCCGGCGACGTGCCGAACGACCGGATCGCGTCGGTCGAGATGGACCAGGACCTCGGCGCCCGGCTCGCCGTGCGGCACCTCGTGGGGCTGGGGCACCGGGAGGTCGCGCACCTGAGCGGCAACTTGCGCACCTGGGACGCGCGGGCCCGCGTCGAGGGCTGGGAGCGCGAGCTCGCCGCGACCCCGGGCGTCGCCGGCGAGCTGCTCGAGGGCGACTTCACCGCCGCGAGCGGCTACCACCTGGCGCTGGCGCTCGCGGACCGCCCCGGGGGGCCGCCGACGGCGGTGTTCGCGGGCAACGACCAGATGGCGATGGGCGTGCTGGCGGCGTTCGCCGAGCGCGGGCTGCGGGTGCCGGACGACGTGTCGCTGGTCGGGTTCGACGACCAGGTCGGCTCGGACTACCTGGTCCCGGCGCTGACGACGCTGCGCCAGGACTTCCACGCGCTCGGGACGAACGCGGTCGAGGGGCTGCTCGCGCTGCTGCGCGGGGAGCCGCCGCACCACCGGCTGCTCGCGCCGGAGCTCGTGGTGCGGCGGTCGACCGCCCAACCGCGCTGAGCGACGGTCAGCCGGGGAGCCCGGCGAGGGCCGGGTCGCCGGCCGGCGCCCCCGCCTCGGCCGTCGCGCCGCCCGGCGGCGCGACGGTCGGCTCGTAGGCGACGTGCTCGACGACCGCCCGCGCGCCGGTCGGCTCGCCGTCGGCCTGGGCGTACACCCCCAGGTGCACGCCGAGGAACCCACCCGCCGTCTCGGTCGCGAACGCGGTCCGGGGCACGTCGCCGAGTGCGCGCACCTCGCCGCCGGGGAGGGTGGCGGCGAACCGGTAGGCCTGCTCGTCCCCGGTGACGGCGAGCTCGACGGACCCGGCGGGGACGGCGACCGCGCCGAGCTCCGTCACCGCGTCGCCGGTCCGCATCCGCAGCCGTGCCTCGGGCGACCCGTCGGCGCCCGCCGACAGCGCGAGGGTCGCCACGCGCTGCTGGTGCAGCAGCACGGCGAGCCCGGCCTCCTCGCCCGACGAGGTGGTGGCGAACCGCAGACGGCAGGTCGCCCGGAACCGCACGTGCTGCTGGCGGCGCGCCACGAACGCGGGGGTGCCGGTGCCGTGCAGCGGCTCGGGGGACGGCGTCAGCTCGAGGGCGGCGCCGCCGTCGACCGCGGTGACCGGGCGCACGAGGTGGTCGACCGGCCCGCGGAGGCTGGACCAGCCCTGCGCCGCCAGGGGGTCGCCGAGCGCGAGCGCCTCGGCGCCGGCGGCCCTCGGCGCCGAGGTGCCCGCCCCGCCGGCCGCCGCCCCGCGCTCCGTCGTCCCCGCCAGCGGCACCGTGCCCGTCCCCGGCGCGAACACCGGCCCGCGCTCCGTCCACTCCACGGGCACGAGGAAGGCCTCCCGCCCGAGCGTGTGCGCCCCGTCGACCGGCCGCACGCCCAGCGTCAGCGCCCAGGTCGCGCCGTCGGGCGTGTCGACGAGGTCGGCGTGCCCGACGTTCTGCACCGGGTGCCCCGGGCCGAGGTGCCGGTGGGTGAGCAGCGGGCTGCGCGGGTCGGTGACGTACGGGCCCGTGACCGCCGGGGCGGACGCGGCGGTGACCGCGTGGTTCCGCTCGGTGCCGCCCTCCGCCGCGATCAGCCAGTAGCGGCCGTCCCGGAGGTAGAGGTGCGGGCCCTCGACCCACGCCCCGCGCAGCGCGCCGTGCCACAGCACGTGCTCCGGCCCGGTCAGGCGCAGCGTGTCCAGGTCGAGCTCGCGCAGCCACAGCTCGGCGGGCCCGGTGACGGCGGGCTCGGGCGCGTCGCGGGTCGCGGTGAACCAGCAGCGCCCGTCGGCGTCGACGAACAGCGAGGGGTCGATGCCCTCGGCCTCCAGCGGCACCGGGTCGGACCACGGACCGGCCGGGTCGGTGGCGGTCGCGACGAAGGTCGACGCGCCCCGGCGTCCGCTGGCCACGGTCGCGACCACGTAGAACACCCCGGCGTGGTGCCGGATCGTCGCGGCCCAGACCCCGTCGTTCACGTCGAGCCCGGCCAGCGGCGCCTGCTCGGGCCGGGTGAGGACGTGGCCCACGAGCTCCCAGGTCACCAGGTCGGTGCTCCGGTGCACCGGGATCCCCGGGAAGTACCCGAACGACGAGGTGACCAGGAAGTACTCCGACCCGACGCGCACGACGGAGGGGTCGGGGTGGCACCCGGGCAGGACGGGGTTCTGGAACGCGGGCACGAGGGCTCCCCAGGAGGTCGGAGGGGCTGAGGTTGACAGGATGACAACGTTAACATCACGATAGGCGCAGCCCGGGGGCGGCTGCTCGAAGCGGAGCGGCGGCCCGGGTCCCCTCGTCGAAGGAGATGTGGACATGCACGCTGCAGGAACACCGGCGACCGGCGCGCGACGGTCGCGGCGGAGGCGCGCCGCCCTGGTCGGGGCGCTCGCGCTGGTCCCGGCGCTGGCCCTCGCCGCGTGCTCGTCGTCCGGCGGGGACGACGCCGCCGGGTCCGACGGGCCCGTCACCCTCGAGTTCTGGACCTACTCGCTCAAGGGCACCGACCCGGAGGCCCAGGCGATCGTGGACCGCTACCACGAGCTCAACCCGGACGTGACGGTCAAGCTGTCCGAGGTCGGCGGCACGGCCGAGACGTCGTCCAAGCTGCTCGCCGCGGACCGTGCGGACACGGCCCCGGACGTGGTGCAGGTCGAGTACCGCGCGCTGCCGTCGCTCGTCGTGTCCGGCGTGGTCAAGGACATCACCGACGATGTCGCCGACGTGCGGGACGGCGTCGAGGACAACATCTGGGACCTGACCACGTTCGACGGCCAGGTGTACGGCGTCCCGCAGGACATCGGGCCGATGATGCTCACCTACCGCGCCGACCTGTTCGCGCAGTACGGGGTCGAGGTGCCGACCACCTGGGAGGAGTACGCCGCGGCCGCCGAGGCGATCCACACCCAGGACCCGTCGGTGTACATCGCCTCGTTCTCGCCGACGCAGTTCGAGTTCTTCGCGTCGGTCGCGGCCCAGGCCGGTGGCGAGTGGTGGAGCAACGACGGCGACGCCTGGTCCGTCGGCATCGGCGACGAGCCGTCGCTCGAGACGGCCGACTACTGGCAGGACCTCGTCGAGCGCGACCTCGTCACCGTCGAGCCGCTGCTGACCCCGGAGTGGAACGCCAAGGTGAACGACGGGAAGATCCTCAGCTGGGCCGCCGCGGCCTGGGCGCCGAGCGTCCTGTACTCGGTCGCCCCGGACACCGCCGGGCTCTGGGAGGCGGCGCCGCTGCCGCAGTGGACTCCCGGCGACGCGTCCGTCCCGTTCCTGGGCGGGTCGACGTACCTGGTCCCGGAGAAGTCCGAGCACGCCGCGGAGGCCGCGGCGTTCGCCGCCTGGCTGTCCGCCACGGACGAGGGCTCGGAGCTGCTGCTCGGCCTCGACCTGCTGCCCGGCGGCACCGCCGGCCGCGAGGCGACGCTGACCGCGGAGCCGCCGATGCTCATGCCGCAGCAGACCGACTTCTGGCAGGTCGTCGACCAGGTCGTCGCCGACACCACGATCCCCGTCACCTGGGGGCCGAACGTCAACGTCGCGCAGAGCGCGTTCGGGGACGCGCTCAACGAGGCCGCGCTGAACGGCGGCTCGTTCCGCGACGTGTTCACGGCCACCCAGGAGACCATCGCGGCCGACCTGGAGAAGTCCGGCTTCACCGTCGCCGACTGACCCCGCGGCGGGCGGCGCCCACCCGCGTCGCCCGCCGCCCCACCGACCGATCCGGAGGAAGGGCCATGTCGACCGACGTCGTCCCGGCATCCCAAGCCGCCCGCGCCGCCCGCACCGCAGGCGCACCCCGCTCGCGCTCCACCCGGCGCCGGGCCCGCGCCGCGACCCCGTGGCTGTTCGCGTCGCCCGCGATCGCGTTCTTCGCCGCGTTCCTGATCATCCCGATCGGGTACGCGCTGTACCTGAGCTTCCGCGGCTACCGGGTCTCCGGCGGCGCGTTCGGGCGCCGCGAGGAGACGTTCGTCGGGCTGGAGAACTACGCGACCGCGCTGTCCGACCCCGAGTTCGTCGCGGGCCTCGGGCGCTCGCTGATCTACGGGGCCATCGCGGTGCCGAGCGTGCTCGGCCTCGCCCTGCTGTTCGCGCTGCTGCTCGACCACCCGGGCGTGCCGGGGCGCAGCTTCGCGCGGACGGCGATCTTCCTGCCGTACGCGGTGCCCGGGGTGATCGCCAGCCTGCTGTGGGGGTTCCTGTACCTGCCCAGCACGAGCCCGGTCAGCTACGTGGCGCGCGAGCTCGGCGGCAGCTCGGTCGACTTCTTCGGCTACCCGGCGCTGTACTTCGCGCTGGCCAACATCGCCCTGTGGTCGGGGGTCGGCTTCAACATGATCATCATCTACACGTCGCTGCGCTCGGTGCCGACGGAGATCTACGAGGCGGCCCGGATCGACGGCGCCTCCGAGCGGCAGATCGCGCTGCGGATCAAGATCCCGCTCGTGACGCCCGCGCTGGTGCTCACCGGCCTGTTCTCCGTGATCGGGACGCTCCAGCTGTACAGCGAGCCCGCCACCCTGCGCCCGATGTCGAACACCATCTCCTCGACGTGGGTGCCGCTCATGAAGATCTACCAAGAGGCGTTCATGAACGACAACCTCGGGGGCGCGGCCGCGGCGTCGGTCGTGCTGGCCCTGGGCATCCTGGCCCTGTCCCTGCTGCTGCTCCGGTTCTTCCAGCGCCGGACGTTCGGGGGTGCCGCGTGACCGCCGTCGACACCCGGCCCCCGGCCGTCGTCCGCACCGGCGACCGCAGCCCGCGCCGGGCCCCGCGGCGGCACCGCCGTCCCCGTCTCGCGGCCACCGTGCTCATGCTCGGCGCGGTCTACACCCTGCTGCCCGTGGCGTGGGTGCTGATCGCGACGTCCAAGAGCCCCCGCGAGCTGTTCACCACCTTCTCCTTCGCGCCCGGCACCGGGCTGATCGACAACCTCGCGAACCTCAGCGCCTACGGCGGCGGGCAGTTCTGGCTCTGGGGCCTGAACTCCGCCCTGTACGCCGGCGTGGGGGCGATCGCGTCGACGCTCGTGTCCGCGATGGCCGGCTACGCCCTCGCCAAGTTCCGGTTCCGGGGCCGCGAGCTGCTGTTCTCCGGCATCCTCGCCGGCGTCCTCGTGCCCGGCATCGTGCTGGCCGTCCCGCAGTACCTGCTGATGGCCCAGCTCGGCCTGGCCGGCACCCGGTGGTCGGTGCTGCTGCCGGTGATCATCAACCCGTTCGGGATCTTCCTGTGCCGGGTGTTCGCCGCCGCGGCCGTCCCGGACGACACCATCGAGGCCGCCCGGCTCGACGGCGCGGGGGAGCTGCGCGTGTTCGGCGCGATCGCGCTGCCGATGATGACCCAGGGGCTGGTGACGGTGTTCCTGCTCCAGTTCGTCGGGATCTGGAACAACTTCCTGCTGCCGTTCATCATGCTGTCCGACCAGGACAAGTACCCGATCACCCTCGGTCTCTACACGTTCTTGTCCAAGGGCGCGGGCGACACCGACCTGTACCCGCTGATCATCGCGGGCTCCGCCGTGTCGGTGATCCCGCTGATCGCGCTCGTGCTCCTGCTGCAGCGGTTCTGGCGGGCGGACCTGCTGGCGGGCGGGCTCAAGGGGTGAGGCCGGGGCTCGGCGCGCTGACCGATCGGCACGGCCTGCTCTACGGCGGCGACTACAACCCTGAGCAGTGGCCCGAGGACGTGTGGGCGGAGGACGTCGCCCTGATGCGCGAGGCCGGGGTGACCCTGGTGACGGTCGGCGTCTTCGCGTGGGGCACGCTCGAGCCGGAGCCGGGCCGGTTCGAGCTCGCCTGGCTCGACCGGGTGCTCGACCTGCTGGCCGGGGCCGGGATCGCCGTCGACCTGGCGACCCCCACCGCCTCGGCCCCGCCGTGGCTGGCGCACGACCACCCGGAGACGTCCTCGGTCGACGCCTCCGGCGTGCGGATGAGCCCGGGCTCCCGGAACCACTTCTGCCCGACCTCCCCGGTGTTCCGGGAGCACGCGCTCCGCGTCGTCCGGGTGCTGGCAGACCGGTACGCCGGCCACCCGGCGCTCGCGATGTGGCACGTCGGCAACGAGCTCGGGCAGCGGTGCTGCTGCGACCTGTGCGCGGCGGCGTTCCGGGACTGGCTGCGTGCGCGGTACGGCACGCTCGACGAGCTCAACCGGGCCTGGGGGACCACGTTCTGGAGCCAGCACTACGCGCGCTGGGCCGAGATCGTGCCGCCGCGCGCCGCGCCGTACCTGCACAACCCTGCGCAGGACCTCGACTTCCGCCGGTTCACCTCGGACCAGCTGCGGGACCTGTACCGCGTCCAGGCGGAGGTCCTCCGGGCGGCCACGCCCGACGTCCCGGTGACGACGAACTTCATGGGCTTCTTCCGCGGCGTCGACTACCGGTCCTGGCGCGACGACGTCGACGTGGTCGCCGACGACTGGTACGGCGACCCGGCCGACCCGCGCAGCCCGGCGCGCGCCGCGCTCACCCACGACCTCATGCGGTCGCTCGGCGGCGGGCGGCCGTGGGTGCTCATGGAGCAGGCGACGAGCGCGGTGAACTGGCGGCCGCACAACCTGCCGAAGCCGGCAGGCGCGATGCTGGTCGACTCGCTGCGGGCCGTCGCGCACGGCGCCGACGCGGTCTGCTACTTCCAGTGGCGCGCGTCCGCCGCGGGTGCGGAGCGGTTCCACTCCGCGATGCTGCCGCACGCCGGCCCGGACACCGACCTGCACCGGGCCGTCCGCGCGCAGGGCTCCGTGCTGCGCCGGCTGCGCCGGGTCGTGGGCACCCGGGTCGACGCCCGGGCCGCGCTGGTCTTCGACTGGTCGTCCTGGTGGGCGGGCGAGGGACCGGGCCTGCCCAGCCACCGCCTGCGCCCGGTCGACCAGCTGCTCGCCTGGTACGAGCCGCTGTGGCGCTCGGGGATCCCCGTGGACGTCGTGCACCCCGGCGACGACCTCGACGGCTACGACCTGGTCGCGGTGCCGGGCCTGTACCTGGTCTCGGACGCCGACGCGGCGAACGTGGCCCGGGTGCCGGAACGGGGCGGCGCGCTCGTCGTCGGCCCGTTCAGCGCGGTCGCCGACGAGGAGGGCCGGGTCCGCGGCGGCCGGTTCCCGGTGCCGTGGGCGGCGCCGCTCGGCGCGTCGGGGGAGGAGCACCGGCCGCTGCCCGACGCGGGCGTCCGGGTCGACTCCGGCCTGATGGGCGCGTTCACCGCGGCCGACTGGTCGGAGACGCTGCGCGTGGAGGGCGACGACGTCGAGGTGCTGGCGACCTACCGGGGCGCCGGGCTGGAGGGCCGCCCGGCCGTGACCCGCCGCGTGCACCCGGGCGGCGGCAGCGCGCTGTACGTTTCGACGGTGCCGCCCGCCGACGCGCTGGCGCGGCTGCTGCTCGACGCGGCGGCGCGCGCCGGGCTCGACCCCGTCCCGTCCCCCGAGGGGGTCGAGGTCGCCCGGCGCGGCGACGTGCTGTTCGTGCTGAACCACGGGCCCGACGCGCGCACGGTGCCGCTGGCAGCCCCGGCGGTCGACCTGGTGACGGGCCGGGACGTGGGCGGCGCACTCGTGCTCGGGGCGTGGTCGGCGGCGGCGCTGGTCGCGCCGGAGCGCGCGGAGCGAGTCAATACCTCCCACGCGGTCGGGAAGACGGGGTAGCCTCGCACTACCTAGTGAGCGGTAGGTAGTGCCTCGCACCGGCGCGCGCTCCTGCCGCGACCCCGGGGCCGCCGTGGTCCCCGCGGACGACGAAGTGGAGTGTGCGATGCGCATCGCGAGCTGGACCAGCACGACCGAGCACGAGCGCTGGACCGACCTCGGGGGCGTCGAGCCCGCCGCGGTCGACCGGATCCCCGACGTGTTCGTGCAGCTGGACGACGAGCGGCAGGAGATCGAGGGCTTCGGCGCCACGTTCAACGAGCTCGGCTGGACCTCGCTGGCCCACTTGACCGACGACCAGCGGGCCGAGATCTTCCGCGAGATGTACGCACCCGGCGTGGGCGGCAACTTCACGATCGGGCGCATGCCGATCGGGGCGAACGACTTCGCCCGCGACTACTACTCCTACGACGACGTGCCGGGCGACTTCGACCTCGAGCACTTCAGCATCGCGAACGACCACGAGACGCTCGTCCCCTACATCCGCGCCGCGCAGGAGCACCAGGGGGCGCTGAAGCTGTGGGCGTCGCCGTGGGTCCCGCCGCAGTGGCTGAAGACCAACGGGCACTACGCGTCGGTGCAGCCGTGGATCAACGGCGTCGAGAACGGCCTGCGCCCCGACCAGGTCCAGGCCGAGGGCACCGACTCGTTCACCCAGGACGAGCGGCACCTCGCGACCTACGCGGCCTACTTCGGCAAGTTCGTCGACGCGTACCGCGAGCTCGGCATCGAGATCGGCATGGTCATGCCGCAGAACGAGTTCAACTCGGCCCAGCCCTACCCGAGCTGCACCTGGACCCCGGCCGGCCTCGCGGCGTTCCTCCGGCACCTCGGCCCCGAGATGCGCGAGCGCGGCGTCGAGGTGTTCCTCGGCACGCTCGAGCGGCCGAACGAGGCCCTGGTGGACGAGGTGCTGGCGGACCCGGACGCCGCCGCGGCGGTCACCGGCATCGGCGTGCAGTGGCACGGCAAGTCGATCGTGCCGTTCCTCAAGAGGGACCACCCGGAGCTGCGGCTCTACCAGACCGAGCAGGAGTGCGGCGACGGCAAGAACGACTGGCGGTACGCCCGCTACTCGTGGCGCCTGATGCGGGACTTCCTCAACAACGGCGCGAACGCCTACCAGTACTGGAACCTCTCGCTGGAGCGCGGCGGCGTCAGCCGCTGGGGCTGGTCGCAGAACTCCCTCGTCGTCGTCGACCCCGAGGCCCGCTCGTTCGAGTACAGCCACGAGTACTACGTGCTCAAGCACGTCAGCCACTTCGTGCAGCCGGGCGCCCGCCTGGTGCCGACGCTGAGCTACGCCGGCTACGAGAACCAGGTCGCGTTCCGCAACCCCGACGGCTCGCTCGTCGTCGTCATGCAGAACGACACCTCCGAGGAGATGCCGGTCTCGGTGCTCGTCGGCGACCAGGTCGTGTCGCCGGTGCTGCCGGCCGACTCGCTCAACACGTTCGTGCTGGAGGTCTGAGGGCGCCGTAGCCGGTTCGCCGCGCCCCCGGGGACGACCCCTGCCACGATGCCCGGGTGAGGCGGTGGCGCATCCCGGTGGGCGCGGCCCTGGTGGTCGCGCTGCTGGCGGGGTGCGGCCCCGGCAGCGCGGCCCGCGCGGCCCGGGACGTCGCGGTCGCGTTCTCCGCGGCGGTGGCCGCCGGCGACGGGGACGCCGCCTGCGCGCTGCTCGCCGAGTCGGTGGCGCAGAGCGTCGCCGAGGACGAGGAGGCCCCGTGCGCCCGGGTCCTGTCCGAGGGGCCGGTCGCCGACGACCTCGCGGAGCGCGCCGCGGACGCCCGGCCCGGGGAGGTGCGGGTGGCCGGCCGCCAGGCGCAGGTGCGGCTCGGCAGCGACACCGTGTTCCTCGCGCGGTCGGGCGCCGGGTGGGTGGTGACCGCCGCGGGCTGCGACCCGCGCCCGGACCGCCCCTACGACTGCGAGGTGGCGGCATGAGGTCCCAGCGGGTGCTGTTCGCGGTGGTGCTCGGCGGCACGTACCTCGTGCTGCTGCTGTGCGTCGTGCTCGCGGTGGTACGGCGGTGAGGGCGCCCCGGTGGGTCCGGGAGAACGGGCTGAGCCTGTTCTTCCTCGGGATCTTCCTCGCGGCGGTGGCCGGGCAGGCGGTCAGCGGCGTGGCCCTGTTCAACCGCGAGCAGGTGGCCGCCGGGCTCGAGCCCGTGACGCTCGCCGAGTACGTCACGTCGTCGGCGTTCGCCGTCGACCTCAGCGAGAACTGGCAGTCCGAGTTCCTGCAGTTCCTGCTCTACATCGCCGCGACCGTCTGGTTCGTGCAGCGCGGGTCGCCCGAGTCCAAGCCGCTCGACAAGGCGGGGCGGGAGACCGACGAGGAGCAGGCGGTCGGGGAGCACGCCGGCCCGCAGTCCCCGCCGTGGGCACGCGTCCGGGGCCGGCGGCTGTCCGTCTACTCGCACTCGCTGACCCTGGTGATGGGCTCGATCTTCCTGCTGTCCTGGTTCGTGCAGTCGCTGACCGGCGCGGTGGCGTACTCCGAGGAGCAGATGCGCGACCTCCAGGACCCGGTCACGTGGCCGGAGTACCTGCGCGAGCCGGACTTCTGGAGCCGGACCCTGCAGAACTGGCAGTCCGAGTTCCTCGCCGTGCTGTCGATGGTCGTGCTGGCGATCTACCTGCGCGAGCGCGGCTCCCCGGAGTCCAAGCCCGTGGGCGCGCCGCACGGCGCCACCGGGATCGAGTCCTGACCCGCCGAGCACTGGCGCGGCGGCCCGGGTCCCCCGAGAGTGGTCGCATGACCGTCGTGAACCCGCCTCGCGACCTGCGCGAGTACATCGAGTTCCTCCGGGACAGCGGCTACACGGTCCGGGACGGCCACACGCCGGACCCGGACCTCATCGACCCCGAGGGCAACCCGGTCTGGACCTGGCAGGAGGGGTACCCGTACCCCGACCTGATGGACCGGGACGCCTACGAGCTGGAGAAGTACCGCCTCCAGGTCGAGCTGCTGAAGTTCCAGTACTGGCTCGAGGACAACGACAAGCGGGCGATCGTCTTGTTCGAGGGGCGCGACGCCGCCGGCAAGGGCGGCACGATCAAGCGGTTCACCGAGCACCTGAACCCCCGGACCTCCCGGGTGGTGGCGCTGTCGAAGCCGAGCGACCGTGAGCGCGGCCAGTGGTACTTCCAGCGCTACGTGCAGCATCTGCCGACGGCCGGCGAGATCGTCATGTTCGACCGGTCCTGGTACAACCGCGCCGGCGTCGAGCGGGTCATGGGGTTCTGCACCGAGGACGAGTACCAGGCGTTCATGGGGCAGGCGCCGGTCTTCGAGAAGATGCTCGTCGACTCGGGCATCCACGTGACGAAGCTCTGGTTCTCGGTGTCGCGCAAGGAGCAGCGCACCCGGTTCGCCATCCGCCAGCTCGACCCGGTCCGCCGGTGGAAGCTGTCGCCGATGGACCTCGCCTCGCTGGACCGGTGGGAGGAGTACACCGAGGCCAAGGAGGAGATGTTCCGCCGCACGGACAAGCGGCACGCGCGGTGGACGATCATCCGGTCCAACGACAAGAAGCGGGCGCGCATCAACGCGATGCGGTTCTTCCTCGGCCAGTTCGACTACGAGGGCAAGGACCCGGAGGTCGTCGGCCGGCCGGACCCGCTGCTCGTCATCCGCAGCAAGAACGAGCCGGCGGACGAGTAGCCGCCCCTTGCCTGGGCGCGGCGACGCCCGCGATCCTGGCGCGATGGCCGGCGAACGGACGTACGCGATCCTGCCCTGCCCCGACGTCGACGCCGCGGTCGCGTTCTACGAGGCGCTCGGCTTCCGCCCCACGTACCGGCAGCGGCGGCCGAACCCGCACGCGGTCGTGCGGTGCGAGGACATCCAGATCCACCTCGCGGGCATCGACGGCTTCGACCCCGAGGGCTCCTACGCCAGCGTGATCGTCGTCGTGCCCGACGCGGAGGCGCTCTACCAGCAGTTCGCCGCGGGGCTGCGGGCGCACCTCGGGCGGCTGCCCGTCGCCGGCGTCCCGCGCCTGCTGCGGCCGCGGCGCAAGCAGGGCACCACCACCGGGTTCACGGTGGTGGACGTCGGCGGCAACTGGCTCCGGTTCTACCGCGAGGCCGACGTCGGGCAGCCCGAGCCCGCGGCCTCCGGGCTGGCGCGGGCCGTCGAGGTCGCGGCCCGGCAGGGCGACGCGCGCGGCGACGACGCGCAGGCGCTGGTCGCGCTCGACGCCGGGTTGACCCGGCACCCGGACGCGCCGGCCGACGACCGGGCCCGGGCGCTCGCCTACCGCGCGGAGCTGCTCGTGCGACTGGGCCGGGTCGAGGACGCCGCCGCCACGCTCGCCGAGGCGGAGGGGCTGCCGCTCGACGCGGCCCGGGCGGAGGCGGTCGAGCCGGACCTCGCCCACGCGCGGGAGGTCGTGGCCGGCGCGCAGGGCTGACGCGAAGCCGTCAGAACCGGAACGGGATCGGGATGCCGCCGCAGCAGCACACCCCGCGCACGTCCGACTGCGCCAGCATCCCCGCGGCCTGGTAGCACGCGACGAACCGGGCCACGGTCGGCCGGACGCCCCGCAGCACGCCGCGGGCCACCACGGTGCGGCGGACGGCCTCGGAGCAGGACGTCCCGCCGTGCGCGACGCGGTGCGCGCAGGCGTAGCCCTTCCGGGGGGAGATGCGGCGCTGGTAGACCCGGATCAGGCGGTCGGCGGCGACGGCGGCGAGGCTCATCGCGTCACGGTAGGCGCGGGTGCCGGGGGCGGCGACCGGTCAGCGCAGCACCTGCGTCAGCACCGACCGTGCGCTGTCGTGCTCGATCGTCGCCAGTGCGCCGTTGACCAGCGCGAGGTGCGGAGGGACGTGCCCGCAGTCGACGTCCGCGAGCACGGGCACCCCGAGGCCGGCCAGGGCGTGCCGCGCGGCGTCGTGCTGCGTCAGGCCGGGGGCGTCCGCGCCGCGGGTGCGCCCCAGCAGCACGGCGTTCGCGCCCGCGAAGAAGCCCGCGTAGCGCAGGCCCAGCAGTCGGCGGACCACGTCGGTCGCGTCCGCGGCGGCCGCTTCGAGGTACACGATCGTGCCCTCCGGGGCGTGCGCGGCGACGAACGCCCCGACGTCGCCGTACGGGGTGCCGGCCAGGTGCGACACCGTCTCGAGGCAGCCGCCGATCAACCGCCCGGTGACGCGCAGGTCGTCGTCGCCGTCGAGCCGGGTCCAGCCGCCGGGCGCGTCCAGCGGCTCCTCGGTCGCCTCGGGCTCGACCGCGAAGTCGGTGAACCCGGCCGACCGGTACCGCGGCGCGGCGCCCTGCACGAGCGTGGCCCCGGGCTCGGCGCGGACGACGTCCAGCCAGGTCAGCATCGGCGCGGGCGCCCGGAACGGCGTCTCCATCAGGTTCTGGCCGTGCAGTGTCGCGACGCCCGTCCGGAGCGTGAGCGGGAGCAGCAGCGTCGAGATGTCGGAGTAGCCGACGAACCACGTCGGGTCCGTGGCGAGCGCGTCCCAGTCGAGGCGGTCGAGCAGGTCCAGCGCGATCTCGCCGCCCCAGGGCGGGACGACGGCCCGGACCCCGGGATCGGTCATCAGGTCGGTGAGCTCGGCCGCACGCGCGTCCCGGGACCCGCTGGCGACGCCGTCGCCGCGCACGAGCGGCCCGAGACGGACGTCGAACCCGCGCTGGGTGAGGTGCCGCACCGCGACGTCCAGTCGCCGCGCGTGCCGGTCCGCGACACCGGCCGACGGGGACGCGACCCCGATGACGTCGCCGGGGACCAGCGGGCGCGGGTAGCGGATCATGCGCCGCAGTCTGGCAGCGCCGAGGCGGGCGCGGGACGGGTTCGCGGGTCGGCGGTCCCGGGTCCGCCGCCCCCTGGTGGCCCCGCACACCCGCGGCGTAGCGTCGACGGTGCCGGAGCACCAGCCGATCGCACGAGGGGTGGAACTGCCGTGAGCATGATGATGGACATGATGAAGTCGATGCCGGCGGGCACGACGGGGATGGACATGACCGCGATGCAGCCGTGCATCGAGGCCTGCTCGGCCGCCGCCATGGCCGCGACCATGTGTGCCGACGCGGACGCCGGGGAGAACATGGCGCGATGTGCGTCCCTGTGCGCGAGCACGGCGGACGTCGCGACCACGACGATGCGGATGATGATGCGGCCCGCGGGCTACGACATGTCCGCGATGTCGGCGATGATGCAGGCCTGCGTCGCCATGGGCGAGGCGTGCGCGGCGGAGTGCGAGATGCACGCGTCGATGTCCGAGCACTGCCGGATCTGCGCGCAGGCCTGCCGCGCGATGGTCGACGCCTGCCGCTCGATGACGGCGTCGATGGCCTGACCCGGGCCGGTCAGACCGACGGGCGCGCCGCGTACCAGGCGCCGCCCACCGCCAGTAGCCCGGCGACCGGGTGCACCGCCGCCGGCTCGCCGGGCTGCGGCGTCGCGCGGGTCGTGAGCACGACCAGGTCGCCGTCGAGCAGGGCGACGGTCACCTGGGCGTCGCCCTGCGCGACGACGAGGCCGTCGCGCCAGGCGCTGGGGGAGGCGGAGGCGACGACCTCCTGGATGGGGAGGACGTCGACGCGGGTGTGCTGCGGCACTTCAGGCTCCTGGGGTCCGGCGTGGCGGTGCGGGTGCGCTCGCGCGCCGGGACGGACCGGGGCTGCGCGGAGGGCGGCTGCTGCGGGGTGACGCGGGGTCCGGCCGGGCGCGCGCTCAGGCGCGGGCGGGAGACCGCTGGGACGTCAGCGACACATTCGACAGCTGCACCGCACCGTCGGCACGGCGACGGACCCCGCGGGGAGCGGGGTCGCGTGGGCGTGCAGGACGGCGGACATGCGAACGAGTGTGGGGAGCCCCGCGTGACGTGTCAAGGGCGCCCGGTGCCGTCGGCGCGGCCCCGCTGGTGAGGCCGACGCGGGCCCTCGCGCGAGCGTCCGGACCGTGGACGCGTCAGCCGGAGGCGAGCGCCCGCAGGTCCGCCAGCGCGGCCCGCACGTGGTCGTCCAGACCTCGTCCGCCGTCGCTCGCGATCCACGCCTCGAAGCCCACGCGGAACGTGGCCACCGCCGCCTCGGCGGCGAGCGCGGCGGCCGGTGCGGCGACGCCGCGGTCGCGGAGCGCGCCGGCGAGCGCGGCGCCGAGCGCCGCCATCTTGAGCAGCTCGCGCTCCTGCAGGCCCGGGTTCGCGGCGACGACCCCGGCGCGGGTGCGGGCGTGCGTGAACCGGTCGGCGAGCGCGTCGCAGCCGCGCACGACGCCCGCACCCGCGGCCTCCAGCGGTCCCGCGTCCGGCGGCGCGTCCGCGACCCCGGCGACGGCCAGTCGCTCCAGGGTGTGCGCGCCGTCGAACAGCACCTCGCGCTTGTCGGCGAAGTACCGGAAGTACGTGCGCTCCGTGACGCCCGCGCGCTCGGCGATGTCCTGGACGGTCGTCTGCTCGTAGCCGCGCTCGGCGTAGAGCTCCAGCGCGGCGCGCGCCAGCCGGCCCTGCGCGTCCGGCTCCCAGCGTCCCATCCGGCCAGTCTAGTGATGACAGCGGCTGACATCAGGCGTACGGTGATGACAGCGACTGACATCACGGTCGCCCCGGGTACGCCCGGGTGCTCGTCCCTGGAGGACTCCCATGCGCGTGTTCGTCACCGGTGCGTCCGGCTGGATCGGCTCGGCCGCCGTGCCCGAGCTGCTCGCCGCGGGGCACGACGTCGTCGGCCTCGCCCGGTCCGAGGCGTCCGCCGCCTCGCTCTCCGCCGCCGGCGTCGAGGTCCGCCGCGGCGACCTCGACGACCTCGGTGCGCTGCGGGCCGGCGCCGAGGACGCCGACGCCGTGCTGCACCTCGCGTTCAAGCACGACTTCAGCGACTACGCCGCGTCCGGCCGCACCGAGCGTGCCGCCGTCGAGGCGTTCGGCGACGTGCTCGCCGGCACCGACCGGCCGCTGCTGCTCGCGTCCGGCATCGCCGGGGTGTCGCCCGGCCGGCTGCTCACCGAGGACACGGCGTCGCCGTACTCGGCGCCCGACGCGCCCCGCGGCGCGAGCGAGACCTACGCGCTCGCGCTCGCCGACCGCGGCGTCCGGCCGGTGGCGCTGCGGTTCGCGCCGACCGTGCACGGCGACGGGGACCACGGGTTCGTCGCCGAGCTGGTCCGGGTGGCGCGCGAGCGCGGCGTCGCGGGCTACGTCGGGGACGGGGCGAACCGGTGGCCCGCGGTGCACCGCTCGGACGCCGGGCGGCTCGTCGCGCTCGCGCTCGGCCGGGCCGCGGCGTCGGGCGACGTGCCGGTCGTGCACGCCGTCGGCGAGGAGGGGGTGCCGGCCCGCGACATCGCCGAGGCGGTCGGCCGGGCCGTCGGCGTGCCGGCGGCGTCGGTCGCCCCCGAGGACGCCGCCGCGCACTTCGGCTGGATCGGCGGGTTCTTCGCGCTCGACCTCCCGGCCTCCAGCGCCCTGACCCGCGAGCGCCTGGGGTGGGGGCCGACCGGGCCGACCCTGCTCGAGGACCTGGCCGCGGGGGCGTACGGCGGCACCCGCTGACCCTGGCGGGGGTCTAGGCACGCGCCGCGCGGGTGGGGTCTCATGGGGGTCCAGCACCCGCGCGGCGCGCGTCGCCCGCCCGACGGAAGGACCCGCGATGGCGACCCTCGTGTCGACCCTGTTCATCTCGCTCGACGGCGTGGCCGAGATCGACCCGGCGTGGCACTTCCCGTACTTCGACGACCACATGGGCGCCGCGGTCACCGAGGACTACGCCGGCGCGGACGTGCTGCTCCTGGGCCGGGTGACCTACGACAGCTTCGCGGGTGCGTGGCCGGAGCGGGAGGCCGCGGGCGACGTCGACGCGGCGTACGCGAAGCAGCTCGGCGACACCCGCAAGCTCGTCGCGACGCGCGGCACCGCCGACCTCGGCTGGCGGAACGCGGAGCGCGTCGAGGGCGACCTGGTCGAGGCCGTCACCGCGCTCAAGGCCGCGCCGGGCGTCGGCAAGGTCGTGGTGCCCGGGTCGCTGTCCGTCGTGCGGCAGCTGCTCGCCGCGGGCCTGCTCGACGAGCTGCGGCTGCTCGTGCACCCGGTCGCCGCGCGGAGCGGGGAGCGGCTGTTCGACGAGGGGTCGCCCCTCTACCCGCTGCGGCTGCTCCGGTCGGACATCTTCCCGACCGGCGTCGTCCGGCTGGTCTACGCCCCGGCCGAGCTGCCGAACGCGCACGGGTACGACGACGTCAAGGGCGACGTCCCGCTCGCCGACGAGGCCTGAGGCGGAGTCAGCCCGCCAGGCCCGCCGTCGCGGCCTCGACGGCCGCCCGGGCCTCCTGCGCGGCGGTCGAGCCCGCGATGACCGAGTCGATGTCGTCGGGGACGACCTCGGTCGCGCGCGCCGTCGCGGCGGCGTCGAGGGCGCCCTGGAGAGCCGCGCGGGCGTCGGCGTCCCCGCCGCCTGCGGCGAGGGCCTGCCGGCCCGCGGCGACGGCACCGTCCAGCGCGGCCACCGCGGCCTGCCGGGCCTGCTCCTCCTGCTGCACGTCGTACGCGTACGAGTCCTCGAACACGGCGCCGGTGGCGTCCTGGATCGCCGCCAGGTGGCCGAGCGCCGCGTCCCGCGTCTCCTCGACGGCGGCGGTCTGCTCGGCGAGGGAGCCCTCCGTCGGAGCCGTGGTGTCCAGGGCCTCGGCCTCGGCGAGCACATCCGCGAGCGCGGTCCCCAGCGAGGGGTCGAGCAGCCGGCCCTCGGTGGACGCGAGCCCCTCGTGCGAGGTGTCGATCGCCTGCTGCAGCTCGGTGGCGACGGGGGCGAGGTCGGCCAGAGCGTCGTCGAGCGCGGACCGGTCCTGCGCCTGGGAGCGCTGCGCGGAGGCGAACCAGACGCCCCCAGCGACCAGCAGCAGGACCACGACGACGGCCACGACGGCCAGCCGGGTGCGGCGCGCGCGGTCGCCCGGCGCGGTGGTCGTGGCGGTGTCCGGCGGCGTGCTCGCGGCCATGGTCGTGCCCCCTGATCGGTCCGAGCGGTCGGTCCCCGCAGCCTACCGGCGCGGTCGGACGCGCCCGGCCGGTGCCCGGCTGCCGGGACGCCGCGTCCACGCGGACGCCGCGGAGCGCTGCGGGCCGTCACACGGGGCCGAGGGCGGTGCCCGGGGAGGGCGCGGGCGGGTCGTCCTTGAGCTCCACCAGGAGCACGCGAGTCGGCGTCGTGCCGGTGTTCTCGCCCGTGTGCTCCTGGGCGGGCAGCCACACCACGGCCCCCTCGGGCAGGACGACGTCGCGGTCGCCCTGGGAGCCCGTCAGGCGCCGGCTGAACGCGGACCGCGTGATCATGACGCTGTCCGGGTGGACGTGCGGCGTGGTCCGGTCGCCCGGGACGTCCTCGTACGCCAGGACGCGCACGCGCGCGTTCTCGAGCACGACGCGGTAGTGGTCGGCGTTCGTCACGACGGGGTCGAGCTCCACCCGCGCCATCGTCCTCGCGGACCTCGCACGGCCGAGGCCCGTCGTGGCCCGGTTCTGGCTGTGCGCCCGCTGTGCCTGGCAGGATGGGCGCCGTGACCTGCCGAGACGCCGCCCGCCGGGCCCCCGCGCGCCGGGTGCTCCCGTGCTGAGCGGCGCCGTGGACGTGACGCTGGAGCTCGTGCTGCGGGCGACGGCCGCGCTGCTCGGGCACGTCCTGCACGGCCGGGACGCGGTGCAGGAGCTCGCGGCGGCGTGGACGTGGTCCGCCGCGGTGTGGCCCGCGGTCGGGCTGGCCGCGGTCGCGCTGCTCGTCGGGCTGTGGACCGTCTTCTGGGACGACTGAGCCCCCGGGCCGCGGGCGTCGGAGGTCGCCCCTAGCCTGGGCGCATGCCCGAGGGTCACACCGTCCACCGCATCGCCCGCCAGTTCGCCCGGGACTTCGTCGGCCACCGCGTGGCGGTGTCCTCGCCGCAGGGTCGGTTCGCGCAGGGCGCCGCGCTGCTCGACGGGCGCGAGCTGCTGACGTCCGCGGCCGTCGGCAAGCAGCTGTTCCTCGGGTTCGAGGGCGGCCACGTGCTGCGGGTGCACCTCGGCCTGTACGGCGCGTGGGACTTCCTCGGGGTCGTGTCCCCGCTGACCGAGGGCAGCGGGGCGGTCGCGAGCCTCGGCGCCCCGCGCGTGCGGCGGTCGGTGCGGATGGGCGAGGGGGAGCGCGAGGGCGACGAGGGCGCGGAGACCGAGGACTTCCCGCCGGAGCCCGTCGGCCAGGTGCGGGTGCGGCTCGCCACCGAGCAGACGGTGGCGGACCTGCGCGGCCCGACGGCCTGCGAGGTGCTCGACCCCGCCGCGACGGCCGCCGCGCTCGCGAAGCTCGGGCCGGACCCGGCGGTCGAGGACGACGTCCGCGCCCGGATGGCGGACCCGCACGCCGTGGCCGCGGCCACCGGCGCGGCCGCCCACCGCGAGCCGGGGGAGTCCGACCCGGCGGTCGCCGACGCGGTGGCGCCCGGCCCCGGCACGGCCGCCGACGTCATGGTGCAGCGGCTCACCGCCCGGGGGACCCCCGTGGGTCAGCTGCTCATGGACCAGGCCGTCGTCGCCGGCATCGGCAACATCTACCGGGCGGAGCTGCTCTACCGCGCCCGGCTCGACCCGCACACCCCCGGCAAGCGGGTCCCCGCGGAGACGGCGCGCGCCCTCTGGGACGACTGGTCGGCGCTGCTGGCCGACGGGATCGCCACGGGCGTCATGCTCACCCGGGAGGACCTGGACGAGGCCGGCCGCGCCGAGGCGCTGCGGGACCAGGCGCAGCGGCACTGGGTGTACGGCCGCGGCGGCGAGCCCTGCCGGACCTGCGGCACGCCCGTGGTCGTCGAGGAGATGGCCGGGCGCAAGCTGTACTGGTGCCCGACCTGCCAGCGCTGACCCGCGGCGCCGCCGATCAGCGCGGAGCGCGGACCATCGGGACGTGCGGGATGCCGTCCTCGTCGTCGTCCTCGCCGGCGCGCTCGAACCCGTACCGGCCGTACCAGGCCTCCAGGTGCGCCTGCGCGTGCAGGTGGATGGTCGCCCCGGGCCCGCACAGCGCGATGCCGTGCTCGAGCAGCGCGCCCGCCACACCCCGCCCGCGCGCGGCCCCGGCGGTCGCGACCCGGCCGATCGCCGGGTGGTCGCTGCCCGCGCGCAGGACCCGGATGGTGCCGAGCAGCTCGCCGTCCTCGTGCGCCCAGACCTGCAGCGAGTCGTCCAGCAGGTCCTGGCCGTCGAGCTCGGGGTACGGGCAGGTCTGCTCGACCACGAACACGTCGACGCGCAGCCGCAGCAGGGCGTAGAGCTCGGCGGCGGTGATCTCGGCGGGGGTGCGGGTCTCGATCGTCAGCGGCACGCCGGTCAGCGTAGGTGGTCGCCAGGGGTGCGGCTGCGCCATGCTCGGACCACGGCGGCCGCGGCCGCCCGCGCACGCACCCGCGCCGAGGAGGAGCCCGCGATGAGCAGCACCGAGACGCCCACGAGCCGCCCGAACCCCGTCGTCACGTTCCTGCAGCGCCGCTGGCTGAGCATCCTGCTGGTCGTGCTCGCGGTGGTGTTCGTGGCGCAGAACCGGCAGCCGGTGCGGGTGCACCTGCTCGCGACGACCGTGACGACGCCGCTGTGGGTGGCGCTCGCGGCGATGCTGCTCGTCGGCCTCGCGGCGGGGACGTTCCGGATCCGGCGCGCGGGCCGCGCGGAGGGCCGCCGCGGCCGCTGAGGTCGGCACGCCCGGGGCGTCACTCCAGCTCGAAGTCCGCCACCAGCTTCGGGTCCGGCTGCTGCTCGCCGACCGGCACCGGCGCGGGCAGCACGTTCCCGCGCGTCGCCAGCGGGCAGGCCCACGCGGGGTCGTACGCGCACGAGGGGTTGTACGCGAAGTTCAGGTCGAGGATCAGCCCGCCGTCGGTGGCCCGGCCGAGGTCGGCGTGCTTGATGGTGTCGAGGAGGTACCGCCCGCCGCCGTAGGTCCCCTTGCCGGCGGTCGCGTCCTTGACCGGGATGAAGATGCCGCCGCCGTAGGTGCGCAGCGCCCACACGGACAGCGAGCCCAGGCCCTCGAGCTCGACCCGCCCGACGCGGTCGAACGGCACGACGCCGTCGGTCCCGGTGGTGACCTCGAGCCGCTGCGCCGACGTCGCGCGCACCCGCACCTCGAACCGGTAGGCGGGGTCGTAGGGCGCGACGGACAGCCCCTCGAACACGGCCTTCGCGGCGTGGTGCAGCGGGGAGGCGGCGTGGGTCGCGAACAGCTCGTCGCGGCGCGCGACCCACTCGGCGTGCGCGGCGGCGGGGTCGTCCTCGGCCATCCGCCGGACGTCCGCGTACATCTGCGCGGTGCGCCGCCGCCAGTCCGCCACCGCGAGTGCGTCGAGGGCCAGGCCGAGCTGCGTCACCATGCCCTCACCGTCTCACGCGCGGGGCCCCCGGGCCGGGCGAGCGCGCCGGTCGTGCCGCTGCAGCGCGCGCACCTCGCGGACCGCCGTCGCCGCGCACACGAGGCCGACGAGCCAGGCCCACGGGCGGCCGCGCAGCGCCAGCACCAGGCACACGAGGGTCAGCGCCCCCGCGCCCAGCACGACGGCGAGGCTCGACCACCGGATGCCGCGCAGCACGCCCCGACCGTACCGCCGCGGGGCCCGGTGCGGCCCCGGTGCGACCCACCCCGCGCGCCGTGAAAGGCTGCCCGCATGGACCTGAGGATCTTCACCGAACCGCAGCAGGGCGCGACCTACGACGACCTCCTCGCCGTCGCGCGCGCCACCGAGGACCTGGGCTTCGACGCCTTCTTCCGCTCCGACCACTACCTGTCGATGGGCTCCGGCGACGGGCTCCCGGGCCCGACCGACGCCTGGACGACGCTCGCCGGCCTGGCCCGCGAGACCAGCCGCATCCGGCTCGGCACCCTGGTGTCGTCGGCCACGTTCCGGCACCCCGGCGTGCTCGCCATCCAGGTCGCGCAGGTCGACCAGATGTCGGGCGGCCGCGTGGAGCTGGGTCTGGGCACCGGCTGGTACGCCGAGGAGCACGAGGCCTACGGCATCCCGTTCCCCGACAAGCGGTTCGGCCTGTTCACCGAGCAGCTCGAGGTCGTCACCGGCCTGTGGGGCACGCCCGCGGGCGACCGGTTCGACTACGCCGGCGAGCACTACACCCTGAAGCGCAGCCCGGCGCTGCCGAAGCCCGTGCAGACGTCGCCGCTCGACGGGACGACGCCCGGCGTGCCGCTGATCGTCGGCGGCCTCGGCCCGAAGAAGACCCCGGCGCTGGCCGCGCGCTTCGCCTCCGAGTTCAACCTGACCTTCCCGCCGCTGAACGTCGTGGGCGAGAAGCTGGAGACGGTCCGGGAGGCCTGCCGCGCGATCGGCCGCGACCCGCAGACGCTGACGATGTCGGCCGCGCTCGTCCTCGCGGGCGGCAAGGACGACGCCGAGGTGGACCGCCGGGCCGCCGCCATCGGGCGGGACCCGAAGGAGGTCCGCGCGGTGGGCATCGCCGGCACGCCGACCGCGATGGTCGACCGCCTCGGCACGCTCGCCGAGCAGGGCATCACCCGGGTCTACCTGCAGGTGCTCGACCTGCACGACCTCGACCACCTGGAGCTCGTCGCCTCCGAGGTCATGCCGCAGGTGCGCTGACGCGCGCGTCCTCGCCCGGGCCGGTGGCCCGCGACCCCGCGCGACCCGCGCGGGCCAGGTCGCGGGCCACCACCACGACGAGGACGACCAGCAGCAGGTTCCGCAGCACCAGGACCAGCGACGGGCCGGTCTGCTGCAGGGTGATCCCGTCGTAGGCGATCGGGAACACCACCTGGGTCAGCCCCGCGATCACGAGCACCAGCACCGCCGGGACCCGCCAGGACCGCAGGCCGCCGGTGCCGGGCCGGGCCAGCCCGACGACGACCGGCCCCGCCAGCCAGCCGACGAACTGCGGCGAGCCGACCTTGTTCGCGAGGATCAGCGTCACGGCGACGAGCAGCGCCCCGCGCGCCAGGAACGCCGCCGTGTCCAGGCGGTCGCCGGCGCGCAGCCGCACCCACGCGAGCAGCCCGGTCACCGCGGCCAGGGCGACGGGGAGGGCGACGCCCAGCGCGCCCGCCACGGCCGCGGTCCCCGGGCCCGCGATCTCCCAGGTGGTGATCTCCTGGTTGAGCACGACCCGCGCCCCGCCGCCGGCGATCCCCGCGAGAACGAACGGCGTCGCCGCGACCGACTCGAGCTGGAGGCCGCGCTCGCCCTGCTCGGTGAGGAAGCTGGTGAGGTGCCCGAGTCCGCCGCCCGCGGCGACGGCACCCGCGACCGCCACGCAGACCGCCGCGGCCGGCAGCACCAGGTCCCGCCACGGGCGGCGCAGCACGAGCACCAGCGGCAGCAGCAGCGCGCCCGGCGCGACCTTGACCCACGCGCCGAACGTGAGCAGCGCGGACGCCACGGCGGGGTGCCGCAGCGCCACCGCCAGCGCGATCACGACCACGGGCGCCACCACGGCGTCCAGCCGGCCGACCGCGACCGGGCCCAGCAGCAGCACGAACGCCAGCCACCACCAGGCGCCCACCGCGGGGTCGCGCGCGGGCGGCACCACGTCGCCCCGCACCGCGCCCTCCCGCGCCGGACGCCCCGCGCAGCGCAGCAGCACGACCACGGCGGCCGCGTCGAGCAGCGTGATGAGCGCGGACCAGGCCACCGCGTACGGCTGGGTGCCCACGGCGTCGACCAGCGCCGGCAGCAGCATGGGGAGCACGGCGCCGGCGGGGTAGACCCAGTCGCCGTCGAGGACCGGCCAGACGCCCTGGTGCAGGCCCTGCCACATCCACCAGCGGTACAGGTCGAGGTCCCAGAACGCCCGCGCGGGGATCAGCACGGTCCCGACGTAGGCGATCCAGCCGTGCACCGCGACGAACGCGGTCCACAGCGCGGCGCGCGAGCGCAGCAGCCGGTCGATGGCGCACCTCCACGGCGGACGGTCACGGGCCGGGCCACACCCTACGCGGGCGCGCCGTGCGGTCCGTGGGCGCGGCCGGACGGGTGACGCGTCACCCGCTAGCCTGCCCTGCGGCGCGCGGACCGACCGGGGCGCCGGCGTAGGAGGAGGACCGCGGTGAGCGCGATCGGCTGGCGGGTGCACGGCGACGGCAGGAGGGTCGAGCCGGGAGCGGTCGTCGCCCCCGACGAACGGCTGTCCTGGCCCCGGACCATCGGCATCGGCATGCAGCACGTCGTGGCGATGTTCGGCGCGACCTTCCTGGTGCCGCTGCTCACGGGCTTCTCCCCGGCGACGACGCTGCTGTTCTCCGCGATCGGCACCGTGGTGTTCCTGCTGGTGACCGGCAACCGGCTGCCGTCCTACCTGGGCTCGAGCTTCGCGTTCATCGGCCCGATCGTCGCGGCCACCGCCTCCGGCGGGCAGTCCGCGGCCGTCGGCGGCATCCTCGCCACCGGCCTGCTGCTCGCGGCGATCGGCCTGGTCGTGCACCTCGCGGGCTCGCGGTGGATCGACGTCGTCATGCCGCCGGTGGTGACGGGCACCGTGGTCGCGCTGATCGGCTTCAACCTCGCGCCGACGGCGTGGGGCACCTGCGACGAGACCGGGGCGTGCAGCGGCTTCCGCGCCGCCCCCGTGACCGCGATCGTGACCCTCGGGGCGATCGTGCTGTCCGCGGTGCTGTTCCGCGGCATCCTCGGGCGGCTGTCGATCCTGGTCGGCGTCGTGGTCGGGTACGTCGTCGCCACCCTGCGCGGCGAGGTCGACTTCACCGCGGTCGGCGAGGCCGCCTGGTTCGGCCTGCCGCACTTCGTGGCCCCGACGTTCGAGCCGCGGCTGCTCGGCCTGTTCCTGCCGGTCGTCTTCGTGCTGATCGCGGAGAACGTCGGGCACGTGAAGTCCGTCGCCGCCATGACCGGCAAGGACCTGGACCCGCTGACCGGCCGCGCGCTGCTCGCGGACGGCCTCGCCACCACCTTCGCGGGCCTCGGCGGCGGCTCCGGCACGACCACCTACGCGGAGAACATCGGCGTCATGGCGGCGACCAAGGTCTACTCGACCGCCGCCTACTGGGTGGCCGCGGCGACCGCGCTGGTGCTGAGCATGTCGCCCAAGTTCGGCGAGCTCATCAACACGATCCCGGCCGGCGTCCTCGGCGGCGCGACGACGGTGCTCTACGGGATGATCGGCGTGCTCGGCGCCCGGATCTGGGTGCAGAACAAGGTCGACTTCTCCGACCCGGTGAACCTGACGACCGCCGCGGTCGCGCTGGTGGTCGGCATCGCCAACTACACCTGGACCGCGGGCGACCTGACGTTCGAGGGCATCGCGCTGGGCACCGCCGCCGCGATCGGGGTCTACCACGTCATGCGGGGCGTGGCCCGGTGGCGCGGCACCAGCCAGGAGCCGGCGTCCCCGGCGTCGGTCCCGGGCGGGGTCGAGCTGGAGCGCTGAGCGGGCGGCGGCCGGGGGCGGCTCAGCCCTCGGCCGCGGGCTGCTCCTCGGCCGCCGGCTCCTCGGCGGGGGGCGGGGTGGCCTGCGCGACCGGGGTGACCTGGTCGAGGGCGATGCAGCCCTCCGGCACGGCGAACGGCTGGTCCGCGACCAGCACGACGTCGGCGGCCGCCACCAGCGCGTTGTACGTCGACCCGACGACGACGTCGACCGACGCGTCCTCGCGCGTGTCCAGCACCAGCTGCGGGGTGTCGAACTGCGCGGCGACGGTGTACGCGGCGGCGACGCCCTGGGTGCCGAACTGGATCAGCGCGTTGCCGCTGTACGTCGAGTAGCCCATCTGGCTCGCGTTGAGCTGCTGCCCGATGACGAACCCGCGCGACGACAGGGCCGACGCGGTGTCGCCCGCGAGCCCGACCCGGGTGGTGCCGTTGAGCACGTTGACGGTGACTTGGCCGTACGGCACGGGCGTCGCACCCTCCGGCGGGCACGGCGAGTTCACGGCCGCGAGGCCGGTCGGCTCGGGCGACGAGAAGTCCCGGGACAGGAACGGCAGCGAGACGTTGCCGGTGTACACGGCGGCGGCGCCGAACGCGGCGACGGCCAGGCCGCCGAGCAGCACGCCGAACACGACGGCCTGGCGCTCCCGGGTGTGCCGGCGGCGGCGCTGGCGCGCGGCATCCGGCGTGCGGTCAGCGCTCATCGGACTCGATCACGAGGACGCGCGCGTGCAGCACGGGCCGCTGCTGCAGGGCGGCGCGCACCGCGCGGTGCAGGCCGTCCTCCAGGTACAGGACGCCGCGCCACTGCACGACGTGCGCGAACAGGTCGCCGTAGAACGTCGAGTCCTCGGACAGCAGGTTGTCCAGGTTCAGGGTCCGCTTGGTGGTGACCAGCTCGTCCAGGCGCACCTGGCGCGGCGGCACGTCGGCCCACTGCTTGGGCGTGACCAGGCCGTGGTCGGGGTAGGGCCTGCCCTCGCCCACGGACTTGAAGATCACGGACGCGAGTGTAGGTGAGACGGGCCCGCTCCGGGGGCACCGGCTCGCGGGTGGGTGGTCGAGGGGCGGCACCCGGGTGAACTTCGGCCCCGAGGTCGCCTGCCCGCGCCCGGCGGCCGATGGGACGGGTACGGCGGGCCCGGTCGGCAGGGGCCGCCGCCGCGCGGGCTCGGGGAGGGGGTGCGCATGCAGGTCGACGCGCGCGGTCGCGCCCGCAGGCGGGTGCGGCTGGTCGTGGCCGTGCTCGTGCCCGTCGGGCTGGCCCTGTCGCTGCTCGCCTCCGCGTTCGACGCGCACCAGCAGCAGGACCGCGCGGAGCAGGCGACGCGCGCCGACCTCGCCGTGTCCGCGGAGGCCCTGGTGGCGCGGCTCGGCGGCCAGGTCCGGGTGGCGTCCACGTCGGCGTCCCTCCTGACCCCCGCCGCGGGCGCGTCGTGGGACGACGCCTCCGCGGCCTGGGAGGGCCACCTGCGGGTGCTGGCGGGCGCGCCGGCCCTCGAGGCGGACCCCGCCGCGGCACCGGGGCCCGGGCCGGTCCTCACCTCGGGCGTCGCGTGGCTCCCGGCGCCCGCGAGCCCGGCGGACCGCGCCGGGCCCGTCGACCTGCGACCCACGGGGGCGGCGTCGGTGCCGGGGGAGGTGCACGCCACCCGCGTCGTCCGGCTCGGGTCCTCCTCGCTGCTCGACGCGCTCGCGTCCGGCACCGGCGACGCCGACGGGGCGGCGGCGGTCGCCGGCGCGCTCGCGGCCGCGCGCGACTCCGGCCAGCCGGTGCTGAGTGCGCCGTACCGGGCCACGTCGCCCGCGCTCGACTCCTCCGACGCGGGCAAGCTGGCGCGGGCGGGCGCCGCCCAGCAGGCCGAGGCCGCGATCGCGGTGCCCGTCTTCGACTCCCCGGAGGCGCCGGGGAGCGAGGGCGAGCGCCGGCGCCGGCTGCTCGGCTGGACCGTCACGACGTTCGCCGTCGCGCCGCTGCTCGACGCGGTGACCGCCCGGCCCCGCGACGCCGCCGTCGTCAGCGACGGCGCCACGGTCCTCGGCGTGCTCGCCGAGGACGGCGACGCGCGCCCCGCCGTGGGCGGCCGGCTCGCCGTGACGGTGCCGGTCGCGGGCCGGACCTGGACGCTCGCCGCGGAGCCGCGGGACGCGGTCGGACCGCTCGCACCGCTCCCGCTGCTCGGAGGCGCGGTGCTGACCGCGCTCGTGGTCGGCCTCATCGCGTCGCGCGCCGCCGCGGAGCTCCGGGCGGTCGAGGTCGCCGCCGACCGCACCCGCGCGCTCGCCGCCCGGACCCGTGACCTCGAGTCGATCACCCGGAACACCCCGGACGCGCTCGCGCGGGTGGACGGCGACGCGCGCCTCCGGTTCGTCAACGCCGCCATGCGGCGCGCCGCCCGCGTCACGGACGCCGACCTCGGCTCGCGGGTCGGCGACCTCGCCGGCCGGTCCCCGGTGATGGACTCCGTGCGGGCGCTCGCGCACCACATGATCGCCATCTCCGAGGACCGCGGCGTCGACGGCGACGCGGACCCGCGCCGGCTGATCAGCATGTCCGCGCAGGTCGAGGGGCACTGGTACGAGGTCCGGGCGGTGCCCGAGCGGGGGACGGACGGCACGGTGGACTCGGTGCTGGTCGTGGCCCGGGACGTCACCCGGTTCCGCGAGGCGCAGGACCGGCTCACGCACGCGGCGACGCACGACCCGCTGACCGGGCTGGCGAACCGGGACTTCGCCCGGGAGCGGGCGGTCGCGGCGCTCGCGACCTCGCGGGCGGGGACGGCGCTGCTGCTCCTCGACCTGGACCGGTTCAAGCTCGTGAACGACTCCTACGGCCACGTGGTCGGGGACCAGCTGCTGCAACGGGCCGCGGAGCGCGTCGGCGCCGACCTGCCGGACCGGGCGGTCGCGGCCCGGCTCGGGGGCGACGAGTTCGTCGTGCTGCTCCCCGACGCGACCACCGCTGTCGCCGACGACGTCGCCCTCCGGCTCGTCGCCGCCTTCGACGAGCCGTTCGCCGTCCGCGGCGAGGAGTTCGCGGTCGGCTGCTCGGTCGGAGTCGTGCACGCCGAGCCCGGCCAGATGGCCTGGGACGAGCTGCTCCGGTGCGCCGACGTGGCGATGTACCGGGCGAAGGCGGCGGGCGGCGGCTGCCACCAGTGGTACGAGGACCACGGTGCCGACCGCGCGCGCCAGCGGCTGACCATGGCCGCCGACCTGCGCCGCGCTGTCGAGGAGGGCGAGCTGTCCCTCGTCTACCAGGCGGAGGTGGACCTGGTCACCGGCCGGGTCGAGGGGGTGGAGGCGCTGATGCGCTGGACCAGCCGCACCCGCGGACCCGTCTCGCCGGGCGAGTTCATCCCGGTGGCCGAGGAGACCGGCCTGATCGGCGAGCTCGGCGCCTGGGCGCTGGACCGCGCGCTCGCCGAGGTCACCGCCCACAACCGCAGCACCGGCGCCGGGCTGCGGGTCTGGGTGAACGTGTCGCCCCGGCAGTTCGCCGCGGGGCAGGACCGGGCCGACCTCATCACCCTGGTCGTGGACCTGCTCGCGGCGTACGACGCACCCGCGAGCTGGCTCGGCATCGAGGTCACCGAGAGCGCGCTCGCCGACGACGCCCGCGCGGTGCCTATGCTGCGGGCGCTGCGGGAGCTCGGCGTCGGCGTCGCCATCGACGACTTCGGCACCGGGTACTCCTCGCTGTCCCGCCTGCACGACTACCCCGTCACGCTGCTGAAGATCGACCAGTCGTTCGTGCAGGAGCTCGGCGGATCCGGCGCGGCCGGGCCGCGGGCGGCGGGCGTGGTCGAGGCGGTCGTCGCGCTGGGCCGGTCGCTGGGCGCCGACGTCATCGCCGAGGGCGTGGAGGACGAGGCCCGGTACGCCGCGCTGCGCTCGCTGGGCTGCGACCTCGCGCAGGGCTACCTGTTCGGCAGGCCCTGCGCCTTCGCCGACGCCGTCCGCCCGGTCGAGGTGCCGGGGCCGGTGCTCCCGGGCATGGTCGGGGCGAGGCTGCCCGGGCCGCGCTGAGCCGCCGGCTGCTGGAGCAGCATCCAGGTCGAGCACGCCGCGGCGAGCAGCGGCACGGCCAGGCCGATGCCGGTCGCCGGGACGACCACGCCCGAGTCGTTGAGCGCGAAGCCGACGCCGAGCGTGACGGCGAGCGCGACCAGGCCCTTCATCAGCATCGGGGCGTCGGTGCCGATCTGGCGGAGCGGCGCGCCCGCGGACAGCCACGCGTACGGGCCGCCGTCGGGGGCGCTCACGGCCGAGCGGGCGGGGCGGCCGACCAGCAGCACCACGAGCAGGAGGCCGCCGATCGCGAGCAGGGTCTGCTCGCTGCCGAACAGGATGCGCAGGTTGGTCTCGCCCTTGCGGACCAGCACCGTCCACAGGCCGCCGTCGAGCACGGTCTCGATGAACGCACCCAGGTGGGTGCGCTGGTCCGCGGGCCGCAGCCAGTCCGCCAGCGCGATGCCGACGACGGTGACGACGCCGGCGGCCAGGACCGCGACCACGCGGCGCCAGGTCAGCCGGACGCCGGCGGCGAGCAGGGCGAGGATCGCGAACCCGGGGACCAGCGCGGGCGGTCCGCCGAAGTCCGCGCCGATCGACGGGGCGCCGTCGATCACCACCGCGACCAGGCCGACGGCGGCGACCACCGCGACGGCGAGGCCGCGGCGCCCGGCGCGCAGCAGCGGGTCGGCGAACGCCACCGCCGTGAGCACCATGGCCGTCGCGAACAGCGCGAACGCCGGGTTCCCGAAGCCGTAGAACCGCCCGGCGACCAGCGAGCCCGGGCCCATCATCGAGTCGAGCGCGAGGCGGGCGCCGGTGGCGACGTCGACCGCGAGCACGAGCGCCGTGAGGCCGCCGACGGCGCCCATCGGGCCGAGCAGCCGCCCGCGCCACCAGGGCGGCCCGAGCGTGACCGCGACGATCGCCGCGACGAACAGCGCGACCACGCCGGCGAGCGCCCACGCGGGGTCGCCCGACCGCCACCAGGGCAGCAGGTTGGCGAGGAAGGTCGAGACCGGCACCGCCGCCACCGCGACGGCCCCGATCCGCAGGCCGTGCAGCACGCGGCGCGGGTGCCCGGCCCCGGGCGGCCGGCGGCGCAGCCGGGCGAGCAGGCCGGACCACCATAGCCGCACCCGGTTGTTGAGCCCGACCACGACCAGCAGGTACAGCGCCAGGTTCAGGCCGACCCAGAGCACGTAGAACCCGCCGACCAGCGGCGCGGCCGCCTGGGCGTGCCGGTTCTGGTCGATCAGGTACGCCACCCGGGCGCCGGCCGTCGCGTCGTCCGGGCTGTACCGGATCAGCGAGCCGACGAGCGCGCCGGTCGGCGCCTGGTCGCGGATCCCCAGCGCCTCGAGCACGGTCGGCGCGATGTCGGTGGTCTGCAGGAAGCCGTCCTGCCGGGTCGACGAGGAGCCGATGAGCCCCCCCTCGTAGCGCCCGCCGTCCGGCGTCGGGCCCGCCGCGGCCGCGACCTGCAGGTTCGCGCGGCGGTTCGAGTCCGCGACCGAGAACAGCAGGACGGTGGCGTCGTCGTCCGCGTCGGCGACGGCGTCCAGCACCGCCCCGATGCGCGCGTCGATGTCCTGCACCTGCTCGGCCCGGGTGGGCTCGATCACCACGTCCGTCCCGGACAGCGGCGGCTCGTCCTGGTTGTCCGCCGGGGCGTCGGCGTCCCCGTCGGACCGGCCGCGGGTCTGGTAGCCCGGGTCCCGCACGGTGCCGGCGTCGACGACCACGAGCTGCGAGCCCTCGAGCCCGGTCGCGACGGCGCCCTCCAGCGCGGAGGTGCCGGCCGGCGCGCGCACGTGCGTGCCGACGGGCGTGCCGTCCGCGTCGGAGAGCGCGATCGCGGCGCCCGGCCCGATGCCCGTGGCGGTCACGCCCGCCACGGCGACGGTGTCGCCCAGCAGGCCCAGCCGGGAGTCGTACGACGAGGCCGACATCGCCTCCTGGTAGTCGGCCCAGCCGGGGACCGCGCCGTTCGCCAGCGGGTCGCGCAGCGTGCGGCAGGTGCCGTCGGCCACCGCCAGGTCCGTGGCGCGGCCGCCGGCCGAGACCGCCAGCCAGCCCATCGACGGGCAGGTGAACGAGATCGCGCTGCGCACGACCGTGGTGCCCAGCGACGCGCTCCGGGACAGCTCCCACAGCGCGGGCGTGGTCAGCGAGCCGAGGTCGTCCCAGCGGAGGCCGGCGACCCCGACGAGCACGACGGGGGCGCGGTCCGCCGCCTCGTCCGCACCGTCCGCCGCCGCGGCCCGGGGAGCGGCGGCGACCCAGCCCACGGCGACCGTCAGCAGCGCCGCCAGCGCCGCGGCGACCACCCGGGCGGTGGCGGGTCGGGCGGGCGCGGGGCGGGCAGCCGCGCGCGGCTGAGGCGTGGACAGGGGCACCGGCCCAGGGTACGGGCGCACTACTGTCGGTGGCGTCGTGGCGAGCGACTCCCCGCGGCACGTCCACCCGCGCCGCACTTCCCGCGCACGCCCCGGCCACACCCGTCGCGCGCCCGCGCGGCGGCCGTCCCCAGGAGGTCCACGATGCCGCGTCCGCGCTACGCCTACCTCGGCCCCGCGGGCACGTTCACCGAGGTGGCCCTGCGCCAGGTCGCCGGCCCCGAGGACGCGGAGTACCTGCCGCAGACCGACGTGGTCAGCGCGATCGAGGCGGTCCGGTCCGGCGCGGCCGACCACGCGGTGGTCGCGATCGAGAGCACCATCGAGGGCGGCGTCACCGCCACGCTCGACGCGCTCGCGGTGGGGGACCCGCTGGTGCTGCAGCGCGAGGTGCTCGTGCCGGTCGGCTTCACGCTGGTCGGGCGGCCCGGGGTGGCGCTCGCGGACGTCCGCCGGGTCGCCGCCCACCCGCACGCCTGGGTGCAGTGCCGCCGCTGGCTCGGGGAGCACGCGCCGCGCGCCGTGCACCTGCCCGCGACGTCCAACACCGCGCCCGCCGCGCTGCTGGCCGAGGCCGGCGCCGGCGCGGACGGCGGGGCGCTGGGCTTCGACGCCGCGCTCGTGCCGCCCGCCGCGCCCGCGCACTACGGCCTCGAGGGCCAGGTGCTCGCCGAGGGCGTCGCGGACAACCCGAACGCCGTCACCCGGTTCGTCGTCGTCGGCCGCCCGGGGGAGGTCCCGCCGCCGACGGGCGCCGACAAGACCACCCTGGTCGTGCACCTGCCCAGCAACGAGGCCGGCGCGCTGCTCACGATGCTCGAGCAGTTCGCGGCCCGCGGCGTGAACCTGTCCCGGATCGAGTCCCGGCCGATCGGCGACTCACTCGGGCGGTACTCGTTCTCGATGGACGCCGAGGGGCACATCTCCGAGGAGCGGATGGGCGAGGCCTTCATGGGCCTGCACCGGGTGTGCCCGCACGTGCGCTACCTGGGCTCCTACCCGCGGGCCGACCGGCGGGCCGCGGACGTGCACATCGGCACGGCGGACGCCGACTTCCGCACGGCCCGCGACTGGCTGCGCTCGGTGCGCGGGGGTGCGTCGGTCTGAGCCGCGCGGGGCGCCGTCAGGCCTTCGCGACCCGGACGACCAGCGCGCTGGGCTCGACCCGCGCCGACAGCTCGGTGACCTGGCCGATCACGTCGCCGTCCACCTGCACGTACTCGCCGCCGGACACCTCGACGTGCACCTCGCGGGCGCGGGCGTGGTCGATCCGGCCGATCTTCGCGGGCAGCTGGCTGCGGACGCCGACGCCCTGCAGCACCACCTCGCCGAACAGCTGCGCCCAGCCCGCGACGCCGCCGCGGGTGTCGATCGCCGCGACGTCGAGCCAGCCGTCGTCCAGCACCGCGTCCGGCAGCAGCGTGATCCCGCCGGGCAGCCGGCCGCAGTTGCCGATGAGCAGGCTGCGCACCCGCGCGGGCTCGCCCGGCGCGTCGTCCAGCCGGACCGTGGTCCGCAGCCGGCGGCCGTGCAGGTGCTTGATGCCGGCGACGAAGTAGGCGACCCAGCCGACCCTCGCCTTGAGCTCGTCGTCCGCGTCGGCGACCATCGCCGCGTCGAAGCCGACCCCGGCGATCACCAGGAAGATGTGGTCCCGCGGGACGTCGGTGTCCGCGGGCAGGTCGTCGGCCGCCTCCGCGACGTCGTCGTCGACGCCGGACTCGTACCTCAGCACCTTCAGCCAGCCGACGTCGATCGTGCGGTCGGTGCCGTCGAGCGCGATCTGCAGCGCGGCCAGCGGGTCGCCGATCGGGATGTCGAGGTTCCGCGCGAGGAGGTTCCCGGTGCCGACCGGCACGAGGCCCATCGGCACGCCGGTGCCGACCAGCGCCTCGGCCACGGCGCGCACCGTGCCGTCGCCGCCCAGCGCCACGACGATGTCCGCGCCGCGCGCGACCGCGTCCTTGGTCTGCCCGATGCCCGGGTCCTCCAGGGTGGTCTCGAGCCACAGCGGCTCGGGGAGGTACTGCTCGGCGCACGCGCGGCGGACGGTCGCCCGCAGGTCGGGCACGTCGGGCTTCGACGGGTTGGCCACGAAGGCGACGAGCGGCCGGTGCGGCTCCGGCTGCGCGGGGGTGGTGACGGAGGCGTGGTGGCTCGCCGCGGTGCCGAGGATCCCGGCGGCGCGGCGGGCGCGGCGCTCGGCGGCGGTCGCGCGCCACGCGACCACGGCGACGACGAGAGCGGCGACGGACAGCGCGGCGGCGGCGACGGCCAGCCATCCCTCCCAGGTCATGCCCAGAATCTACGCGCCGCGGGTGGGCCGCCGCCTCCGGTTCGCGGCGCGGCCCCGCGGCGGCGGTCGGTAGGCTCGGGAGCGTGATCGATCTCAAGCTGCTGCGCCAGGACCCGGACGTCGTGCGCGCGAGCCAGGTGGCCCGCGGCGACGACCCGGCCCTGGTGGACCAGGTGCTCGACGCGGACGCCCGGCGGCGCGCCGCGCTCACCGACTTCGAGAGCCTGCGCGCGGAGCAGAAGGCGCTCGGCAAGAAGGTCGCCTCCGCGCAGGGCGAGGAGAAGCAGTCCCTGCTCGCGCACGCGAAGCAGCTCGCGGAGCAGGTCAAGGCGCTGCAGGCCGACGCCGACGCCGCGGACGAGCTCGCGACCGAGCTGGCCCGCCGGATCGGCAACGTCGTCGAGGACGGCGTCCCCGCCGGCGGCGAGGACGACTACGTGGTCCTGCGGCACGAGGGCACGCCCCGCGACTTCGCCGCGGAGTACGGCGCCGAGTTCGCCGTCCGCGACCACCTGGAGCTCGGCGAGGGCCTGCGCGCGATCGACACCGAGCGCGGCGCGAAGGTGTCCGGCGCGCGGTTCTACTACCTGACCGGCATCGGCGCCCGCCTGGAGCTCGCCCTGCTGAACGCGGCGGTCGACCTCGCGCTGAAGTCGGGCTTCACGCCGGTCATCACGCCGACGCTGGTCAAGCCCGAGGTCATGGCCGGCACCGGGTTCCTCGGCGCGCACGCGGACGAGATCTACCGCCTGGAGGCCGACGACCTGTACCTCGTCGGCACCTCCGAGGTCGCGCTCGCCGGCTACCACTCGGGCGAGATCCTCGACCTGTCGGGCGGCCCGCTGCGGTACGCCGGCTGGTCGGCCTGCTACCGCCGCGAGGCGGGGTCCTACGGCAAGGACACCCGCGGCATCATCCGGGTGCACCAGTTCCACAAGGTCGAGGCCTTCTCCTACACGACCGTCGAGGACGCCGCGGACGAGCACCGCCGGATCCTCGGCTGGGAGGAGGAGATGCTCCGCCTCGTCGAGCTGCCGTACCGGGTCATCGACACCGCGGCGGGCGACCTCGGGTCGAGCGCGGCCCGCAAGTTCGACTGCGAGGCCTGGCTGCCCAGCCAGGAACGGTTCCTGGAGCTCACCTCGACCTCCAACTGCACGACGTTCCAGGCCCGCCGGCTCGGGGTGCGCGAGCGCACCGCCGACGGCGAGGTCCGGCCGGTCGCGACCCTGAACGGCACGCTCGCGACCACCCGGTGGATCGTCGCGATCCTCGAGAACCACCAGCAGGCCGACGGCTCGGTGCGGGTCCCGGAGGGCCTGCGGCCGTACCTCGGCGGCCTCGAGGTGCTGGAGCCCGTGGGGGGCGGATCCCGATGACGCACCCGCGCACGGCGGCCGGCACCCTCGTCGCCCTCGACGTCGACGGCACGCTGCTGTCCTACGACGGCGCGGTGTCGCCCGCCGTGCGCGAGGCCGTGGCCGCGGTCCGCGACGCGGGCGCCCACGTCGTGCTCGCGACCGGACGCGGCGTGCGCAGCGCGGTGCCGGTGGCCACCGACCTCGGGATCACGACCGGCTGGGTCGTGTGCTCGAACGGCGCCGTGACCGCGCGCCTCGACCCGGACGCCCCGCAGGGCTACGAGGTCACGAGCACGACCACCTTCGACCCCGAGCCCGCGCTCCGCGTGCTGCAGGCCGAGCTGCCCGACGCGCTGTTCGCCGTCGAGGACCTGGGCCACGGCTTCCGGGTGTCCCGGCCGTTTCCGGACCACGAGCTCACCGGCGACCAGACGGTGCTGCCGTTCGACGAGCTCGTCGCGCAGCCCGCCACCCGCGTCGTCGTGCGGGACCCGGGCAGCACCCCCGAGGAGTTCCGCGAGCTCGTCGAGCGCGTCGGCCTGCACCAGGTGTCCTACGCGGTCGGCTGGAGCGCGTGGCTCGACCTGACCCCCGGCGGCGTCTCCAAGGCGAGCGCCCTGGAGGAGCTGCGTCGAGACCTGGGCGTCGAGCCGTTCGCGACCGTCGCGGTCGGCGACGGCGGCAACGACGTCGAGATGCTCCGCTGGGCCGCGCGCGGCGTCGCGATGGGGCACGCGCCCGAGTTCGTGCGGCTCGCGGCCGACGAGGTCACGGGCACGGTCGAGGACGACGGCGTGGTCGCCGTGCTGCGGACCGTCGGGCACACGCCCGTCTGACGCGGGCGGGAAAGCGGTAGCGCTCCCACGGCAACCGGTCGCCCGACAGGGTGGACCGCCGCCTCCCTGGCGGAGCACAATCCCCGCCATGGCGCACGGCATCGTCGACGTGGCCCGGGCTGCCGGGGTGTCCACCGCGACCGTGTCGCGCGCGCTGCGCGGCCTGCCGAACGTCACCGCGGCCACGCGCGAGCGGGTGCGCCGGGCCGCCGACGAGCTGGGGTACGTGCCGTCGCCGTCCGCCTCGTCGCTCGCCTCCGGGCGGACGCGGACGATCGGCCTCATCACGCCGTGGGTCGCGCACTGGTTCTTCGCCAACGTCATCGAGGGCGCGGAGCGGGCTCTGCGGGTCGAGGACTTCGACGCGCTGCTCTACACGTTCGAGGTGTCCCGCGAGGTCCGGCGGCTGCGGCTGGACCCGGACGTCCTGCGCCGCCGCGTCGACGGCGTGCTGGTCGTGGGGCTGCCGCTCGAGGCGGAGGAGGTCGCGCTGCTCGACGAGCTCGGCTACCCGCTGGTGTTCGTCGGCGCGGGAGCGCCGGGCCACGTGACCGTCGGGCTGGACGACGTCGGCACCGCGCGCCGCGCGGTCGGGCACCTGGCGGACCTCGGCCACACGGTGGTCGCGCACCTGTCGGGGGAGCCGGACGACACCCTGCCGTGGTCGCCGGCCGTGCGCCGGGCCGAGGGCTGGCGCGCGGAGCTCGCCGCGCGGGGGCTGGCGACCGAGGGCCTCGAGGTGCACGGGCACTTCGACGTCCGGGGCGGCCGCGCGTCGATGCACGCCCTGCTGGACCGGCGCCCCGACGTGACCGCGGTGTTCGCGGCGTCGGACGAGATGGCGATGGGCGCGCTGCTGGCGCTGCGGGACCGGGGGCTCCGGGTGCCCGAGGACGTGTCGGTCGTCGGCGTCGACGGGCACGACATGGGCGAGCACCTGGGGCTGACCACGATGGTGCAGAACGCGCAGGAGCAGGGGGTCACCGCGGCGTCGATGCTGCTGGAGATGATCACCGGCGCACCGGTGCCGGAGGAGGTCGTGTTCCCGACGGTGCTGGTCGAGCGCGGGTCGACGGCGGGGCCATGGGGACGATCCGGGACGAGCCGGAATCGGGCCGACCGCGCGTCCATGTGACCAAATCGTGACAAGTCGGAACCCGTCAGGTGGTTGTGCGCCAGCCATGTAAACGCTTGCATATGACCCACGCACCGAGGCGTACCCGCCTCGGCCCGCAACCACGACGAGGTGGAGGCAGACGCATGATGAGGATCCGTCGTCGCGGCGCGAGCGCCGCGGTGGCCGGCGGGCTCGGGCTGGCGCTCGCGCTCACGGCTTGTTCCGGCGACTCCGGCGACTCCGGTGACGGGGGCACCAGCGGCGGCGGCGACACCGGCGCCGCGAACGAGATCGACTGCTCCGTGTTCGACGACTTCGGCGACCTGGACGGCACGACCGTCTCGGTCTACACGTCGATCGTCGAGCCCGAGCAGCAGACGCAGGAGGACTCCTACGACCCGTTCGAGGAGTGCACCGGCGTCACCGTGGAGTACGAGGGCTCGCGCGAGTTCGAGGCGCAGCTGCTCGTCCGCATCCAGGCCGGCAACGCGCCCGACATCGCGTACCTGCCGCAGCCCGGCCTGCTCAACACGATCGTCACCGACTTCCCCGACGCGATCGTCCCGGCGCCGGACGCCACGGTCGCGAACGTGGACGAGTTCTTCAGCGAGTCCTGGAAGGAGTACGGCACGGTCGACGGCACGTTCTACGCGGCCCCGCTGGGCTCCAACGTGAAGTCGTACGTCTGGTACTCGCCCTCGATGTTCGAGGACGCCGGCTACGAGGTCCCGGAGACCTGGGACGACCTGATCGCCCTCTCCGACCAGATCGTCGACGACGGCGGCATGCCGTGGTGCGCCGGCGTGGAGTCCGGCGACGCCACCGGCTGGCCGGGCACCGACTGGATCGAGGACGTGGTGCTCCGCACCGCGGGCCCGGACGTGTACGACCAGTGGTACACGCACGAGATCCCGTTCAACGACCCCCAGATCATCGACGCCTGGGACACGGTCGGCGACATCCTCAAGAACGACCAGTACGTGAACGCCGGCCTGGGCGGCGTCGACTCGATCGCCACCACGCCGTGGACGGACGCGGGCTTCCCGATCCTCGACGGCACGTGCTGGCTGCACCGGGCGGCGAACTTCTACCAGACGCAGTGGCCCGAGGGCACCGAGGTCGCGCCGGACGGCGACGTCTACGCGTTCTACCTGCCCACCAACCAGACCGACATCAAGCCGGTCCTGGGCGGCGGCGAGTTCGTGGCGGCGTTCGACGACCGTCCCGAGGTGCAGGCCTTCCAGACCTACCTGTCGAGCGCGGACTGGGCCAACACCAAGGCCAAGACGACCCCGATGGGCGGCTGGGTCAGCGCCAACAACGGCCTGGACCCGGACAACCTGGCCACCGAGTTCGACAAGCTGTCGGCCGAGATCCTCGCCGACCCGAACTCCGTGATCCGGTTCGACGCGTCCGACCTGATGCCGGGCGAGGTCGGCGCCGGCACCTTCTGGACCGCGATCGTCAACTGGCTGACCGGCACCTCCACGGAGGACGCCGCGAAGTCCGTCGAGGACTCCTGGCCCGCCGGATCCTGACGGGTCGGGCATCGATCGACTGATCGGCTGACGGCCCGCCCGGCGGGGCGCGGGGGCACCACCCCCCGTCCCGCCGGGCGGGCCCGTCCGGTTCGGAGGCGTACATGAGCTGGTTGACGAGCGCGAGCTCGGTGGGCGAGAAGTTCGCCCTGATGTTCCTGGCGGTCGCGTTGTTCGTGGTCGTCATGGGCGCGATCCTGTTCCTGGTGGACCGGCCCAAGCGGGTCCCCCGGTGGGTCGTCGCCGCGGCGTTCGCGGGACCCGCGCTGCTGCTGCTGGCGTGGGGCCTCGTGCGGCCCGCGGTCCTGACCCTGTGGAACTCGTTCTTCGACAAGCGGGGCAACGAGTTCATCGGCGTGGACAACTACACCCGGGTGCTCACGGGCGGGCAGTTCCAGAGCGTGCTGACCAACACCGCGATCTGGGTGATCCTGGTGCCGATCGCGTCGACGCTGATCGGCCTGGTCTACGCCGTGCTGGTCGACCGCACGCGGTTCGAGAAGCTCGCCAAGGCCCTGGTGTTCATCCCGATGGCGATCTCGATGGTCGGCGCGTCGATCATCTGGAAGTTCGTCTACGAGTTCAAGCCGGACCAGCCCGGCGTGAAGCAGACCGGCCTGCTCAACCAGGTGCTGGTCTGGGTCGGCCTGGAGCCGCAGCAGTTCCTCATCAACTCCCCGTGGAACACCGTGTTCCTCATCGTGGTGATGGTGTGGATCCAGACCGGTTTCGCGATGACCGTGCTGTCGGCGGCCATCAAGGCCATCCCGGACGACATCGTCGAGGCCGCGCGCCTCGACGGGCTCGGCGGGATGCGGATGTTCCGCTACATCACCGTGCCGTCCATCCGGCCGGCGCTGGTGGTCGTGCTCACCACGATCGCGATCGGCACGCTCAAGGTGTTCGACATCGTCCGCACCATGACCGGCGGGCAGTTCAACACGCAGGTCATCGCGAACGAGTTCTACACGCAGGCGTTCCGGCAGAACAACCAGGGGCTCAGCGCCGCGCTCGCGGTGATCCTGTTCATCCTGGTCGTGCCGATCGTCGTCTACAACGTGCGGCAGCTGCGCAAGTCGGAGGAGATCCGATGACCACCACCCCGCTCCCCCCGACCGGGCCGTTCGCCGAGGCGTTCGAGGAGACCGCCGACGCCGGCGGCGAGCCGGGACGCCAGCGCCGGCTGAGCCGCCTCGAGCGGCGGGCGATCGCCACCAAGGGCCGGCTGTCCTCCCCGTGGGCGTCCTTCGCGGCGATCCTCATCGCGATCCTGTGGACGATCCCGTCGGTCGGCCTGCTGGTCACGTCGTTCCGGCCCGAGCTCGACATCCGCCGCTCCGGCTGGTGGACCGTGTTCGGCGGGCTGTTCAACGGCGAGGCCGAGTTCACGCTCGACAACTACGACCAGGCGCTGTTCGGCTCCGGCGCCAACCTGGCGACGTACTTCGTCAACTCGTTCGTCATCACGATCCCCGCGGTGATCATCCCGATCACGATCGCCCTGCTCGCGGCGTACGCGTTCGCGTGGATCGACTTCAAGGGCCGCAACATCCTGTTCGTCGCGGTGTTCGCGCTGCAGATCGTCCCGCTGCAGGTGGCGCTCGTGCCGCTGCTGCGCGACTACGTGAGCGCGGGCGTCGCCGGGTCGTTCTGGACGGTCTGGCTGTCGCACTCGATCTTCGGCCTGCCGCTGGCGATCTTCCTGCTGCACAACTTCATGAAGGACATCCCCTCGTCCCTCGTGGAGGCGGCCCGCGTCGACGGCGCGGGGCACGTGAAGATCTTCTTCCGGGTGCTGCTGCCGCTGCTGGTCCCGGCCATCGCGGCGTTCGGCATCTTCCAGTTCCTCTGGGTCTGGAACGACCTGCTGGTCGGCCTGACGTTCGCGTCGCCGAACTCCCGGCCGCTGACCGTGGCGGTCGCCGAGATGGCGGGCAGCCGCGGCGGCGACTGGCACGTGCTGACCGCCGGGGCGTTCATCTCCATGGTGGTGCCGCTCATCGTGTTCATCTCGCTGCAGCGGTACTTCGTGCGCGGCCTCCTGGCGGGCTCCGTCAAGGGCTGACCCCCGGGCACGCACCCCGCGAGTGGAGCGTTCTGCCCGACACGCACCGGCGTGTCCGGCAGAACGCTCCACTGCCGTGCGGGCCCGTAGAGTGCGTGGGCGATGAGCGGACGAGCAGGCGGCGTGGTGGGGCGGGTGCCGGCGCCGGCGCTGTTCGCCGTCTCCGGCCTCGCGCAGTACGGCGGCGCCGCGCTCGCGGTCGCGCTGTTCGCCGTGATCCCGTCGCCGACCGTCGCCTGGCTCCGGATCGCCGTCGCCGCGCTGGTGCTGCTGGCCTGGCGCCGCCCCTGGCGCGCGCGGTGGACCCCGGCCGACCTCGGCGCGGCCGCGGCGTTCGGCGTGGTGCTCGCCGCGATGAACGTCTCCTTCTACGTCGCCATCGACGTGCTGCCGCTCGGCACCGCCGTGGCGATCGAGTTCCTCGGGCCCGTCGCCGTCGCCGCGGTCACCGGCCGGACCTGGCGGGAGCGGCTCGGCATCGTGGTCGCCGCGCTCGGGGTCGTGCTGCTCGCCGGGGTCGAGCTCAGCTGCGGCGGCGAGGACTCGGTGCGCGGGCTGGTCGCCATCGGCATCGCCGCGGCGTGCTGGGCGGGGTACATCCTGCTCGGGCGCCGGGTGGCCCACGGGACGCGGCGGCCTGCGGGCGACGCCGGCGCGGCCGACCCGGACGGCGCGCGTCCCGCACCCGACGGCATCGCCTCGCTCGCGGTCGGCATGACCGCCGGGGCCCTCGTCGGTGCGCCCTTCCTCGCCGCGCCGGCCGCGCCCGTGCTGACCGACGTCGGCCTGGCGCTCGCCGTCGTCGGCATCGCGGTGCTGTCCTCGGTCGTCCCGTACGCGATCGAGCAGGTCGTGCTCCGCCGGGTCACCGCGGCGACGTTCGCCGTGCTGCTGGCGATGCTGCCCGCGACCGCCGCGGTGGTCGGCGCCGTCGCGCTGCGGCAATGGCCGCACGGCTGGGAGGTGGTCGGGCTGCTGTGCGTGTCGGTGGCGATCGTGCTGACCGCGACGCGCCGTGCACCGGGGGAGACCGCGGAGCCGGCCCCGGCCGAGCGGCAGGCCTAGAGGTACTGCCCGGGCCCCTGGTCCGCCGTCGGCGCCCCCGGGACGCCGCCCGGGCTGACCGGACCTGCCGGCCCGTGCCCGCCCGGCAGCGCCCGCCGCATCTGCGTCAGCTGCGCCTGGGCCGCCATCTGCTGCGCCACCAGCGCGGTCTGGATGCCGTGGAACAGGCCCTCGAGCCAGCCGACCAGCTGGGCCTGCGCGATCCGCAGCTCGGCGTCGCTCGGCGTCTGCTCGTCGGCGAACGGCAGCGTGATCCGGTGCAGCTCGTCGATCAGCTCGGGGGAGAGCCCGTCCTCGAGCTCGCGGAGCGATCGCTCGTGCACCTCGGCGAGCCGGGCGCGGGCCGCCTCGTCGAGCGGGGCGCTGCGCACCTCGTCGAGCAGCTGCTTGATCATCGTGCCGATCCGCATGACCTTCGCGGGCTGGCCGACGGAGGCGGCGGGCTCCTCGGCCGCGTCCGCCTGGCCCTCGGCACCCGTGGCCGCGCGGTCCTCGGCGTCCTGGTCGCCGGGGTCGTCGGAGCCGCCGCCGAGCACGACGACGCGGGGGCGCTGCGGGCCGGTGCTGGAGTCGCTCATGCGCGCCATCCTCTCGCGCGCGGGCGCGGACGGCACCCCTGCGGGGCGGTCGGGAGCCGCGCGCCCGTCACGGGACCAGCAGCACCTTGCCGAACACCTCGCCCGAGTCCAGGAGCCGGTGCGCGTCGGCGGCGCGGTCGAGGGGGAGCCGCGCGTGCACCACCGGGCGCAGCCGGCCGTCGGACAGCATCGGCCACGCCCGCGCCCGCACGTCCGCGACGATCCGTTCCTTCTCCGCGAGCGGGCGGGCGCGCAGGGTGGTGCCGATGACGCTGCCGCGCCGGGCCATGAGGAGGCCCAGGTCCAGCTCGCCCCGCGACCCGCGCTGGGTGCCGATGACGACGAGCCGGCCGCCGGTGGCCAGCGCCGCCAGGTTCGTCGCGAGCCCGCCCGCGCCCAGGACGTCGAGGACCACGTCCGCGCCGTGCCCGTCCGTCGCCGCGCGCACCGCCTCGGCGACGTCCTGCGTGCGGTGGTCGACGACGGTGCGGGCGCCCAGCTCCCTGCACCGCTCCGCCCGCTCCGCCCCGCCGGCGGTCGCGACGACGTGGGCGCCGAGCGCGGCGCCCAGCTGCACGGCGACCGATCCGACGCCCCCGGAGCCGCCCTGGACCAGCAGCACGTCGCCGGCCGCGAGCCGCCCCGCGTCGACGACGTTCGTCCACGAGGTGAGCAGCGCCTCCGGCAGCCCGGCGGCGTCCACGAGGTCGACGCCGTCCGGCACGGGCAGCAGCAGGCCCGCCGGCACGGTCACGGCCGTCGCGTAGCCGCCGCCGGGCAGCAGCGCCGCGACCCGGGCGCCGAGCGGCCACACGGCGGCGTCGACTCCGGGGCCGTGACCTGCGACGACGCCCGAGACTTCGAGGCCCGGCCAGTCGGGCGCACCGGGCGGCGGCGGGTACCTGCCCTCGCGCTGCAGCAGGTCCGCCCGGTTCACGCCGGCGGCCGCCACGCGCACCAGCACCTCGCCGGGACCGGGCTCCGGGTCGGGCCGCTCGACCACCTGCAGCTGCTCCGGTCCGCCCGGGCTCTTGACCTGCACCACGTCCATCGTGCGAGCCTACGCACCGTGTCGTCGCAGGACACGGGTGGATGAATCCTGCCGATGCGCTCATGTGGCGGCCCGGTGGCGCCGATGAGGTTCGGACGGGGGCCCTCCACGGGTGCCTTGACCTGGGCGTGCCCGCACGGCCAGGTGGGACGCGAGGATCGGGAGGCAGGTCGACATGCTGCGCAGGCTCGGCATCCGCACCAAGGTGCTGGCGGTCCTCGCGCTGCCCGTGCTCGTCCTGCTGCTGACCGCGGCCTACATCACCACCCAGTCGGTGGGCGAGGCGCGCACCGCCGCCACCGTGCGTGACGTCGTGACGGTCATGCCGCTCTACGCCCGCGCGGCCGAGGCCCTGCAGCAGGAGCGCACGCTCTCGGTGCAGCAGGTCACCGACGCGGACCTCGGCGGCAACCTCAGCGCGGCCCGGTCCGCGACGGACGACGCGGTCGCGGCGCTCGGCACCGCGCTGCGCGACATCGACCTGTCGACCCTGGACGCCCGCGTGGCCGACTCCGTCCAGAAGGCGACCGACCAGCACACGCGCCTCGTGGAGATCCGCGACCGCGTCGACGCCGACTCCATCCCGGGCACGCTGGTCGACAGCAACTACACCGACATCGTGTCGGCCGACAACGACGTGCCCGTCGTCGTCTCCGAGACCCTGTCGGAGCGGACCCTGGCGAGCCGCATGTCCGCGTACGGCGCCATCGCCGACACGATCGAGCAGGTGCTCCGCGCCCAGCCGCTCGCGACGAGCGTGCTGAACGCCGACGGCGCGAACTCCTCCGACGTCCGGGAGCTCGCGGCCCTGTTCGCGGTCCAGGACCAGGCCCGGTCCGACGCCCGTGAGCGAACCAACAGCCTCCGCCTGCAGGGCATCCAGCTCAGCTCGCGGGACGCCGACCTCACGGCCATGCAGCTGTCGATGGTCTCCGGCAACGAGCTCACCGTCTCCGCGCTGGACCCCACCCGGTGGAACAGCCTCGTGAACGCGGAGCTCGCCTCGCTGCGCCCCGTGGGCACCGAGCTGCTCGAGTCCGCGACCGAGCGCGCCGACGTGGTGGCCGGCCAGGCGCAGGAGCGCGCGGTCCTCACCGGTGGCATCGCCGCGGCCGCCGCCGTGCTGTCGATCCTCATCGCGCTCGTCGTCTCCCGCGGGATCGTCGTCCCGATGCGCCGTCTGACCGCGGCCGCCGGCACGGTCCGCGAGACGCTGCCCCGCCTGGTCGAGCAGGTGGCCGTGCCGGGCGAGACCCCGGACCTCACCCTGGCGAACATCCCGGTCGAGTCCCAGGACGAGGTCGGCCGGCTGGCCCAGGCGTTCAACGACGTCAACTCGACGACGATCCAGGTCGCCCGCGAGCAGGCCGCCCTCCGTGGGTCCATCGCGGAGATGTTCGTCAACGTCGCCCGCCGCGACCAGGTGCTGCTCGGCCGCCAGCTGTCGTTCATCGACACGCTCGAGCGCTCCGAGGAGGACCCGGCGGTCCTCGCGAACCTGTTCCGCCTGGACCACCTCGCCACGCGTATGCGCCGCAACGCCGAGTCGCTGCTCGTGCTCGCGGGCATCGACTCGGGCCGCCGCCTCCGCGAGGCCATGCCGCTGTCCGACGTGGTCCGCACCGCTTCGTCCGAGATCGAGCAGTACGACCGCGTCCAGCTCGAGCTCGACGCCGACCCGCTGATGCACGGCTTCAACGCCCTGGGCGCCGCGCACCTGCTCGCCGAGCTGCTGGAGAACGCGACGTTGTTCTCCGAGCCGGGCACCCCCGTGGTCGTGCAGACCGGCGTCGAGGGTGACCACGTCGTGGTCCGCATCGTCGACCAGGGCCTGGGCATGTCGCCCGACGAGATCGCGGCCGCGAACGCCACGATCTCCTCGACGTCGCCCACCGAGGCCCTGGGCGCGCAGCGCCTCGGCCTGTTCGTGGTGGCGCGCCTGTCCCAGCGGCTCGGCGCCGAGGTCTTCCTCAAGCGCGCCAAGGGCGAGCTGTCCGGCACGGCTGCGGTCGTCCGGTTCCCGGTCGCGCTGTTCACCGCCAACGACCCGGCGCTCGCCGGGCCCGCCGCCGGCCGCGCCTCCGGCCCGTCCACGGGGTCGCTGCCGACCGTCGAGGCGCCCGTCGCCGTCCCGGTCGACCTGGCCGCCCTCACCGACGGCGCGACCCAGACGGGCCTGCCGCGCCGCCGCGCCGCCGGCGAGGCGACCCCGGCCGCCGCGCCCGCCGCGCGTTCGGACGTCCCGGCGGAGCAGGACGTGGTCCTGCCGGCCCCGGCCGAGGCCACGCTGGCCCCCGAGGTCGCGGCCGAGGCCGGCGGCTGGACCCCGCTGGTCGCACCCGCCCCCGGCGAGCCGGCCCCGCTGCCCTCGCGCGCCGGCCTGCCGTCCCGCGGCGCCCTGCCGTCGCGCACCCCCG
>NZ_JAGXJG010000220.1:0-279 GCF_019091725.1 Cellulomonas sp. GbtcB1
GGAGCGCGACGGACACGTGGCCGCGCTCGACGACGGCTCGACCACCAGCGCCGAGCTGCTGGCCGACCACCTGGCCGGCGCCCGCGTGGTGAAGGCGTTCAACCACATCACCGCCGCCGACCTCGGGTCGAAGGGCACGCCCGCCGGGGCGCCCGGCCGCCGTGCGCTCGCCATCGCGGGGGACGACGCGGACGCCAAGGCCGAGGTCACCGCGCTCATCGGCCGGTGGGGCTTCGACGTCGTCGGCGCGGGTCCGCTGTCCGGGGGCTGGCGGGTCCA
>NZ_JAGXJG010000221.1:0-279 GCF_019091725.1 Cellulomonas sp. GbtcB1
GATCCCGCCGGACGCCACGACGCGGACGGCCGCGTGGCTCGCGACGCACGCGGCACTGGGGCGCCGCGAGTACCCCGGCCTGGCCCACGGCATCGACGCCCGCGTCCTGGCGGGCGTCGCGGCGTTCCTCTCCCGCACCCTGCCGGTGGACTGACGCCGAGGTCGAGGGTTTCCGCCGAGGTCGGGGGTTCCGGGCGGCTCCGGGCGGGCGAACCCTCGACCTCGACGTCCGATAAATGCGTGGCCCGCGGGGGGGGGGGGGGGGAGCGTTCCGGTACC
>NZ_JAGXJG010000222.1:0-279 GCF_019091725.1 Cellulomonas sp. GbtcB1
CCGCTCGCGGTCGCGCTGGGCGAGGCGCCGCGCCTGGCCGGCACGGACCGGCTGATCGTCAGGCTGGTGGCGAGCTCCTGGCTCGGGCTGGCCTGGTCGACCCGGGGCACCGTCGCCACGGACGCCGAGGGGGACCTCGTGCGCGAGCTCGCCCGCGCGCAGCGGTCCCGACCGGACCGTGCTCGCGCTGCGCTGGCTGCGCTCGCCGCGATCGCGGCCCCACCGTGGGGCGACGAGGCGCGGGCTGCGCTCCCCGCCGCCGCCTCAGCCGACAGCGGC
>NZ_JAGXJG010000223.1:0-279 GCF_019091725.1 Cellulomonas sp. GbtcB1
ACAACGGCAGCACCTCGGTCACCGCCGTCCCGCTGGCGGGGATCACGTCCACCGTCGTCGACTACGTCGTGGTCGAGGTCGTCGTCGCCGTGCTCGGTCTGCTGGTCGCCGCCGCGTTCGCCACCGTGCTGGTGCGCCGGGAGCTGCGCCCCCTGGACCGGGACGCCGCGACCGCGACCCGGGTGTCCGAGATGCCGCTGTCCCGCGGGGAGGACGACATCCGGGAGCGGGTGCCGGACGAGGACACCGACCCGGCCACGGAGGTCGGCCAGGTGGGCT
>NZ_JAGXJG010000224.1:0-279 GCF_019091725.1 Cellulomonas sp. GbtcB1
TTTTCATAATTTTTTTTTGCAATAGATCTGTGTATTAATTTTTTGGGTATTATTGTGATTTTTATTTTTCAGATCTGTAGAAAAATAATGGTTGTGGAGAAATAAATTTAGGGTTTTAAGGTTTGTGTTTTTGGACTAAAATTTTGTGTATATATGTGTGTTTGTTTATTTGTTGGATTTGGATTTATTTAAATTGGTTTGTTTTGTGTATATATGTGTATATCGGGGTGGTGCTTTGTTTTGATTATTTTTTTTTTGTGATATGGATTTGAAAATAGG
>NZ_JAGXJG010000225.1:0-279 GCF_019091725.1 Cellulomonas sp. GbtcB1
TTATACAAGTACCACCAACACCATAACTAACAGCGGTTACTCCCGTCTTTGTTACTATTTGCTCATGATACGTTTTTACAGGCGTTCCAACTGTTTCAACACCTGTCGAGTTATCCCAGTAACCGCCCTCCGTCACGCTATCACCAAGAACTGCCCAAACCTTACCAGCTAAAACGTTTGTTGGCGACCCACCACCCGTTCCTATTTCTGTAAGTTTTTGGGCAAGTGTTTTATTATCACTTACATAAACAGCTTCTGCACGAGTAATGGGATAAATAT
>NZ_JAGXJG010000226.1:0-278 GCF_019091725.1 Cellulomonas sp. GbtcB1
CGATCTCACCCAGGAGGAACGACCAGTGGTCGGGGAAGATCTTGCGCGCGAACTCCTTGACGGCGTTGCCGCCGCCGGTGCGCTGGTCCAGGTAGTCCGCGGTCGCCGCGGCGGCGCGCGTGGTGCGCGTCGGCGGTGCCGGGGGAGGGTCGACGGTGCTCACGTGAGGCGCTCCCAGAAGGACGGGCCGATGGGGGAGTCGAAACCGCTCAGCGCGACGAGGTTGCCCTCGTCGTCCACGGTGATCGGCAGCTGGGGCAGGGGGCGGTGCGTGGGGG
>NZ_JAGXJG010000227.1:0-278 GCF_019091725.1 Cellulomonas sp. GbtcB1
CCTCGTGGTGGTCCCGGACGTGGCTCCCGCGACCGCGGACGAGTCGCTGCACGCCTCGCTGCTCACCCTGACGGACGTGTACCTGACCGGCTACCACGCGGCGCACATGGGCCGCGTCGTGCCCGGCAAGTCGGTCACCGTGATCGGCGACGGCGCGGTCGGCCTCTCCGCCGTGCTCGCCGCGGAGCAGCTCGGCGCGGAGCGGATCGTCCTCATGGGCCGGCACGCCGCGCGCCCCGACCTGGGCCGCGAGCTCGGCGCCTCCGGCGTGGGCGCCG
>NZ_JAGXJG010000228.1:0-278 GCF_019091725.1 Cellulomonas sp. GbtcB1
CCTCGGGCGTGGTGTGTTGTGCGTCCGGGCGACGGGCGACTAGTCTCTGCGGACTCATCTGAGGAAAGATGACCCGACGTGGCCATCAACGACTCGCTCGACGCGACCGCTGCCCGCCCGCTGCCCGACCTGACGGGCGCGGCCACGCGGTTCCCGGTCCGCGCCGGCGAGGACCCCTGGACCGAGGAGGAGGTGCGCGAGGTCGCCACGGTGCTGATCAGCGAGATCGACCGCCTGACCTCCGAGCTCGCCGCCGCCGCCGAGGAGCTGTCGAACCT
>NZ_JAGXJG010000023.1:0-30097 GCF_019091725.1 Cellulomonas sp. GbtcB1
CGGTGCCGGTCGCGTCCGCGCCCCCGACCAGCACGCGGCCGCCGGTCATCTCGATGCCGTCGGGCAGCACGCCCATCACGGCCAGGGAGGTCATCGACTTGCCCGAGCCGGACCCGCCGACCAGGCCGACGATCTCGCCGGGGCGCACGGTCAGGCTGACGTCGCGCAGCAGGGCGGCGCCGGTGCGGGTCACGCCGACGGACAGGCCGTCGAGCTCCAGGACGGGCGCGGTGCGCGCCCCGGTCGCGGTCGCGGTCGTCACCGGTCACCCCCCAGGTCGTCGCCGACGAAGTGCAGGCCCATGACCGTCAGGGCGATCAGCAGGCCGGGGAAGAACGCGGTCCACCACTGGCCGGTCAGGATGTTCTGCGCGCCCTCCGCCACCATGACGCCCCACTCGGGCGTCGGGGCGTGGATGCCGATGCCCAGGTACGCGAGGCCGGCGACGTTGAGGATGGAGTAGCCGCAGACGAGCGTGAACTGCACCGCGGCGGGCCGCAGCGAGTTCGGCAGCACGTGGCCGAACGCGATCCGCGCCCAGCCGGCCCCCGACACCCGGGCGCCGTCGACGTACTCGAGCTCGCGCTGCGCCAGCGCCTCGGCCCGCACCAGGCGGACGAACGGCGGCACCGCGGCCACGGCGAGCGCCAGGGCGAGCTTGGGCGTGGTCTCGCCGATCGCGAGCAGCAGCACCATCGCCAGCACGAAGCCGGGGAAGGACATCAGCACGTCGACGCAGCGCATGACCACGTCGTCGACCCGGCCGCCCAGGTAGCCGGACACCACGCCGAGCGCGGAGCCGATCACCATCGCCAGCAGCGCGATGCTGACGCCGAGCAGCAGGTCGAGGCGGATGGCGTGCACGGCCCGGGCGAACACGTCGCGGCCGTAGTAGTCGGTGCCGAACCAGTGCGCGGCCGACGGCGCCTGCAGCGCGGACGACGGCTCGACGGCCAGCGGGTCGGCGACCAGGAACGGGCCGACGACGCCGAGGACGACCAGGACCGCGAGGACGCCGAGGCCGGTCCAGAGGAACGGCCTGGGGCGGCGGGTGCGCGCGCGGGCGGTGTCGGCGGGTGCGGACCCAGAGGGGGTGGGCGGGGCGGGCAGGGCGACGGCGGTCATGCGCGGGCACCTCCGTGCCGGATGCGGGGGTCGATCAGGCCGTACGCCAGGTCGATGAGGACGTTGAGGGCGATGTAGACGATCCCGATGACGATCGCGTAGCCCTGCAGGATCTCCAGGTCGTTCGCCCGCACGGCGTCGTACGCGAGCCGCCCGGTGCCGGGCCAGGAGAACAGCTGCTCGACGATCACGTTGCCGCCGAGCAGGAAGCTGAACACCAGGCCCAGCGAGGTGAGGATCGGGAGCATCGCGTTGCGCATCTGGTCCCGCCGGAGCACGGTGCCCGGGGGGACGCCGAACGCGCGGGCGGTCCGGACGTACCCGGTGCCGGCGGTGGCGATCAGCGCGGAGCGGACCATCTTGACCACCGCCGCCGAGGCCCCGATCCCGAGGGTCAGCGCCGGGAGCACGAGGTAGCGGAGCGCCTGGCCCGCCGTCGCCGGGTCGCCCGCCAGCAGGGCGTCGAGCACGTACATGCCGGTGATCTCCGGCGGCGGGGTGGTGCCGACGGGCAGCCGGCCGATCGGGCCGGGCAGCAGGTGCCACAGGGAGAACAGCCCGTAGATCAGCAGCAGCCCGAGCCAGAACGGGGCCATCGACGACCCGAGGACGGCGTAGACCCGGGCGGCGGCGTCGGCGGGGCGCCCGCGCCGGGCGGCGGCGAGCACCCCCACCGGGACGCCGATCAGGAGGGCGACCACCAGGGCGGCCAGTGCCAGCTCGATGGTGGCGGGCAGCCGGGCGAACAGCTCGGTGCCGACGTCGCGCCCGGTGGACACCGCCTGGCCCAGGTCGCCCTGGGCCAGGCGGACGAGGTAGTCCCTCAGCTGCACGAGCAGCGGGTCGTCCAGGCCGTACGACGCGCGGAGCGCCGCGATGTCCTCGGCGGAGGCCTCCGGGCCGAGCCTGGCCGCCGCCGCGTCGCCCGGCAGGATGCGCGTGACGAGGAAGACGACCAGGACCAGCCCGAGGACCGTCAGCGCCGAGATGCCGAGCCGGCGCAGGACGTAGCGGGTCACCCTCGGCTCACTCCTTGGTCAGGTACTGGAGGCGGAGCTGCTCGGTGTTGTCCTTGGTCAGCCCGGACACGCCGTCCCGGACCACGAAGGTCCAGTTCGGGTTGTAGACCGGGATGAACGGCATGTCGTCGTAGATCACCTGCTGCGCCTCGGCCGAGATCTCCTCGCGGGTCGCCTCGTCGGCGGTCGCCGCGCCCTCCTGGAGCAGGGCGTCCAGGTCGGCGTTCGCGTACGAGGTGAAGTTGGTGCCCGCGGCCGACCCGGCCAGGTAGTACATCTGGTAGAACGGGTCGGCTCCCCAGCCCAGGAAGTTGTTCAGGTACATCGGCAGCGCCCGGGCGTTGGTCTGCGCGGTGAAGTCGGCGTCCGTCAGGGGCTTGAGGTCGATGTCGACCCCGATCTCCTTGAGGTTCGCCTGCACCAGCACCGCCGCAGCGGCCTCGACCGCGTTCGACTGCTTGAAGTAGAGGGTCGAGCTGAAGCCGTCCGCCAGCCCGGCCTCCGCGAGCAGGTCGCGCGCGGCGTCGAGGTCCTCCTCGAACGCCCCGGCCTCCTCGGAGTGGGTCTCCATCGTGGCCGGCACGACGCCGGTCGACTCGTTCGCGTAGCCGTACAGCACCTGGTCCACGAGGTCCTCGTACGGGACGGCCCTGGCGACGGCCTGGCGGACGAGCGGGTCGTCGAACGGCGCCTCGGTCGTGTTGAAGCCCAGGTACTCCAGGCGGTTCGAGGCCTCGGACACGACGGTCAGGCCGTCCTCGTCCTCCATCGCCTGCACCTGGTCGAGCGGGATGCCCTGCGCCAGGTCGATCTCGCCCGAGCGGAGCAGCAGCGCGCGCTGCGACGCGTCGGAGACGAACTGGATCGTCACGCCGGCGTTCGCGATCCGGTCCTGGTCGTAGTAGTGCTCGTTCGGCTCGAGGACCAGCTGCTGCGTCGGGTCGTAGGACGCCACCGTGTACGGGCCGGAGGAGTTCGCGTTCTCCCGGAAGTAGGCGCCCGCCCACGGGTCGTCGGCCGTCGCGTTCGCCTCGCCGGTGGCCTGCGAGAACACGCCGAGCGGCTGCATCGCCTCCATCTTGGTGAGCAGCGGGCTGGCGAACGTGCTGGTCACGACGACGGTGCTGTCGTCCGGAGCGGTGACGTCCTCCGGGGCGGCGACGCCGGCGAACGGCAGCAGCGCCTTCACGTAGCCCGGGCCGAGCAGGCTGCGCTGGTAGGACCAGACGACGTCCTGCGCGGTGAGCGGCGTGCCGTCGGCGAACGCCAGGCCGTCCCGCAGGTGGAACGTGGTGGTCAGGCCGTCCTCCGACACGTCCCAGGACTCCGCGAGGGCGCCCTCGAACTCGGTGGTGCCGGTGCGGACCAGGCCGTCGGTGTCGTAGGTCTGCTCGATCAGCTGCTCGACCAGCGAGCCGGTCGCCACCATCGCCGCCGGCGTGCGCCACGCCTGCGCGTCCAGCAGGTCGACGGAGCTGTCCAGGCTGATGACGAGCGGCTGCGCGCCGCCGGAGGTCGAGGTGCTGCCGTCTCCGGCGGTGTCGTCGCCGCCCGCACCGCACGCGGTGAGGGCGAGGGCCACGACGACCGCGGCGGAGGACGCCGCGGTCGCGCGGCGCCGGCGGGGGAGGGGTCGCTTCACGAGGGCTCCTAGCACGGTCGGGAGGGGCGGCCCCGCCCGGCACGACGACCGTCGGGGTCCGCGCCGTCGGGGAGCGGCGCGGGTGCCGCGCCACGGACAGCCTCGCCGCGGCCGGTGGGCCGGGACATCGGCGGCCGGGCCAAACCGCGCTGCCCGGGGTTGTCGTGACCCCCGAGCGCCCCCGTCCCCCGGTCCGGCCCGGCGACGAGGGTAGGCAGGCCCGTGTTTCGGGCCGGGGCCCGGGCGGAAACGCCCGTGTAACCGGTCGGCAGCGCCCGCGTCACGCCGGGCAGCCCCGGGCGGCCCCCGCACCGGCGCGGTGAGGTCGTCACAAGGCGGTGAGGTCGTCAGAAGGCGGTGAGGTCGTCACAACCCGGTGAGGTCGTCGCTCGCGAGCGACGACCTCACGCCGTCGTGACGACCTCACCCGTGGGGCCGGGGTGCCGCGCGGACCCGGGGTGGGAGGTGCCCGCTCCCAGCGGGCTCCCAGGTCCGGGTGCTGGGCTGGACGCGTGCTGCACGAGCCGATCCGACGACGGACCACCGCCCTGCCCGCCCCCGTCGAGGACGGTGGCACGCGCCGGCCGTGGCGCGTCCGGCGCGCGGGCCTGCTCGACGTCAACCCGCTCGCCCGGATGATCGCCGCGCACCGGCCGTTCGTCGACCTCGACGGCGACGGAGAGCCCGACCCAGGGCCGGACCCGGAGCAGGCGGGGCCAGCGACCCGGCTCATGCTGAGCCTCGGCGCGATGGAGCACGGCGAGGTGTGGCTCGCCGACGCGGACGACGCGACCGCCGGCGCGCCCGCCGGCGTGCCGACCGGCGCCCCCGCCGAGGTCGCCGCCGTCGCCGTCTGGCTCCCGCCCGACGCCGACCGCCTCGGCACCGACCTCCAGCGCGTCGTCACCCGCGAGCTCGGCGTCCGGCTCGACCCGCACCCCGAGCCGGCCCGCGCGCCGATGCGGGCCATCGCCGAGGCCACCGCCCGCACGCTCGCGCTCGTCCGGGAGTCGGGCGCGGAGCGCGTGCTCGTCCTGCTGGCCGACGACGGCCGCGCGGACGCGGGGGAGCGGGAGGCGCTGCTCGCCGACCTGCTGGCGCCCGTCGCGGTCGAGCAGGCGGCCCAGGGCCGGGACGTGCTGGCGGTGACCGTCGACCCCGCGCAGGTGGCGGACCTGCGCGCGCTCGGGTTCGCGGAGGTGGCGCGCACCCCGCTCGGGGCGGCGTCGCTCTGGCTCGGCGCGCTGCGGTCCGGTGCCCGGCGCGACGGCGCCCGGGCTCAGGCCGCGATCGCGACCGCGTAGCCCGCGGCGTCCTCCTCGAGGTCGCCGGTCTCGCCCTCGGCCACCGCCCGGCGGCCGAGCACGATCGTGTAGGTCCAGAACGCGGCGAGCGCGATCGCGCCGATGACGATCTTCAGCCACCACGGCAGCGTCGAGCCGGTCACGAAGCCCTCGACGACGCCGGACAGCAGCAGCGCCCCGGCCAGCCCGATCACCACGGTGATGAGCGCGCGGCCCTCCTCGGCCAGCGCGCGCGCCCGCGGCCGCCCCTGCGGGTCGACCCACGCCCAGAACAGCCGCAGCCCCGCGGCGCCGGCGACGAAGATCGAGGTCAGCTCGAGCAGGCCGTGCGGCGTGATGAGCTGGAAGAAGATGCCCAGGCTGTCGTGCGCGGCCATCATGCCGCCGGTCGCGCCGACGTTCACCGCGTTGTTCGCGAGCACGTACAGCGTGCCGATCCCGGAGATGCCGAGCGCCACGCAGAGCGCGGCGACCCAGGCGTTGTTCGTCCACACCACGGCGGCGAACCCCGCGCCGGGGTCGTAGTAGGACGCGAACGCCTCGTCCACGTACTGCTGCCGCTCGCTCGGCGTGCCCATCGCGGCGAGCGCGTCGGGGTTCGTCGCCACCCACCAGCCGGCGACGGTGGCGACGGCGACGCACGCGAGCATGACGCCGACCGTCCACCAGCGCAGCCGGTACAGCGCGGCCGGCAGCGATAGCACGACGAACCGGCGGACGTCCCGCCAGGCGGGCTCGTGCGTCCCCGCGATCCGGGACCGGGCGCGGGCCAGCAGCTGGGACAGCCGGGCGACCGCGTCCGGGTCGGGCGCCGAGGACCGGATGGTCGACAGGTCGGTCGCGGCGGCCTGGTAGAGCCGGACGAGCTCGTCCGCCTCGGCGCCGTCGAGGCCCCGCCGCCGGGACAGCTCGTCCAGGCGCGCCCAGGAGGGCTCGCGCACGGCGGAGAAGGCGTCCAGGTCCACGCCCGATACCCTGCCACACGAGGCCCGGTCCCGACCGGGTGACCTGGGGCGGGACGTCGGCGGAGGTGGGGCGTGCAGGACGAGGGCATCGTCATCGGCGAGGGCGTGCTGCTGGACGCGCGGCCGACGTCGTTCGCCAGCCGGCTCGCCGGCGCGGTGATCGACCTGATCGCGCTCGGCGTGGTGGCGATCGCCGTGGCCTGGGTGCTCACCCGGTTCGTGGTCGTGGCGCCGAGCCAGGACGTCCTGCAGATCACGTTCGTCGTGGTGATGGTGACGGTCCTGGTCGTCATCCCGACGACGGTCGACACGCTGACCCGCGGCCGGTCGCTCGGCAAGCTCGCCGTGGGGATCCGGGTGGTGCGCGACGACGGCGGCCCGATCCGGTTCCGCCAGGCGTTCGTCCGCGCCCTGGTCGGCATCCTCGAGCTGTGGCTGACCCTGGGCTCGGTCGCGCTCATCACCTCGCTGGTCAACCCGCAGGGCAAGCGGCTCGGCGACATCCTGGCCGGCACGTACGCCGTCCGGGTGCGCGGCCGCACCGAGAACCGGGCGGTCGTCGTCATGCCGCCGTTCCTCGCGCCCTGGGCGCAGCAGGCCGACGTGGCCCGGCTCCCCGACGGCCTCGCGCTGTCCGTCCGCCAGTTCCTCGGGCGCGCGCCCCGGCTGCACCCCGGCTCGCGGTACGCGCTCGGCCAGCAGCTGGCCGGCGAGGTCGCCCGGTACGTCGCCCCCGGGCCGCCCGCCGGGACCCACCCGGAGGCGTTCCTCGCCGCGGTGCTCGCGACCCGGCGGGACCGCGAGTACGACGCCGCCACGCGCGCGGCCCGGCGCTCGGCGACCGAGGCCGTGACGCTGCACCGGCTGCCGCACGGCGTGCCGGACCCCACCCGCTGAACCACGTCGTGGACGCCGCGGCGGCGGCCCCGGCACCCCTCGTACGGTGACGGCGCCGGGAGCAGCCGGCGCGGACACGACGAGGTGAGGCACGTGCAGGACCAGCTGGGAGCGGTGCTCGACCAGGTGCTGGCGCGGAACCCGGGGGAGCCCGAGTTCCACCAGGCGGTGCGGGAGGTGTTCGGCAGCCTGGGGCCCGTCCTGGCGCGGCACCCGCGGTACGTCGACGCGGCCGTGCTGGAGCGGCTCTGCGAGCCCGAGCGGCAGATCGTGTTCCGGGTGCCGTGGGTCGACGACGCCGGACGCGTGCAGATCAACCGCGGCTTCCGGGTGCAGTTCAGCACGACGCTCGGCCCGTCGAAGGGCGGCCTGCGGTTCCACCCGTCGGTGAACCTCGGCATCGTGAAGTTCCTCGGGTTCGAGCAGATCTTCAAGAACTCGCTCACCGGCATGCCGATCGGCGGCGGCAAGGGCGGCTCGGACTTCGACCCGCGCGGCCGCTCGGACGGCGAGGTCATGCGGTTCTGCCAGTCGTTCATGACGGAGCTGGCCCGGCACATCGGCGAGTACGTGGACGTGCCCGCCGGGGACATCGGCGTCGGCGGCCGGGAGATCGGCTACCTGTTCGGCCAGTACAAGCGCATGACCGGCCGGTACGAGTCGGGCGTGCTCACCGGCAAGGGCGTGACCTGGGGCGGCTCGCTGGTCCGCACCGAGGCCACGGGGTACGGGGCCGTGCTGTTCGCGCAGGAGATGCTCCGCGCGGCCAACCGGTCGCTGGACGGCCAGCGCGTGGTGGTGTCCGGCTCGGGGAACGTCGCGCTGTACGCGATCGAGAAGGCGCAGCAGCTCGGCGCTGACGTCGTCGCGTGCTCGGACTCGCGCGGCTACGTCGTCGACGACCGAGGTCTCGACCTGGCGCTGCTGCAGCAGGTGAAGACGGTCGAGCGCGGCTCGCTGGCGGACTACGCGGAGCGGCGCGGCGGGTCGGCGCGGTACGTGCCCGGCCGGCGGGTCTGGGAGGTCGGCGCGACGGTGGCGCTGCCGTGCGCGACGCAGAACGAGCTCGACGGCGACGACGCCCGCGCGCTGGTCGGCTCGGGGCTGGTGGCCGTCGCCGAGGGCGCGAACATGCCCACGACGCCCGACGCGGTCGCGGTGCTGCGCGAGGCCGGGGTGCTGTTCGGCCCGGGCAAGGCGGCCAACGCTGGCGGCGTGGCGACGTCCGCGCTGGAGATGCAGCAGAACGCGAGCCGCGACTCCTGGTCGTTCGAGTACACCGAGCAGCGGCTCGCGACGATCATGCGGGACATCCACGACCGCTGCGCCGCGACGGCGGACGAGTACGGCGCGCCGGGCGACTACGTCCTGGGCGCCAACGTGGCAGGGTTCCTCAAGGTCGCCGACGCGATGCTGGCGCTCGGCGTCGTCTGACGCCCGCGCCGCGCGCGCCGAGGTAGGACCGTTCCGCCGAGGTAGGACCGTTCCGCCGAGGTAGGACCGTCCTGGGTCCTATCTCGGCGCGCAGGTCCTATCTCGGCGAGCAGCGGCGCAGCGGAGCGCGGGCCGGTCAGTCCCTGGCGTACTCCGCGGGGGCGCCCGCCGGGTCGTCGACCAGGCGGTGCAGGAGGCGGAGCAGGTCGTCCTGCTCGTCCGGCGCGAGGCGCGCCAGCAGCTCCTCCGCGTGCCGGCGCCGCTCGGCGTCCGCCGCCGCGAGCACCGCGCGGCCTTCGTCCGTCACGGCCACGAGGGTCGCGCGGCGGTCGGTCGGGTCCGGCCGCCGCTCGACCAGGCCGGCGCGCTCCAGGTCGTCGACCAGCGAGGTGATCGACCGCGGCACCACGTCGAGCGCCGCGGCGAGCGCGGTCTGCCGCTGCGGCTCCTCGCGCGCCACGACCCGCAGCAGCCGGTGCCGGGACGGCGTGAGGTCCACGCGCTCCCGGACGTCGCGCCGCATGGTGTGCAGGGCCCGGCGGAGCAGCCAGAACAGCTCGTCGCCCGGGTTGCCCGGGGCGGGGTGGTGGTGCGCGGGGGCCGGGGTGACGGGCGTCATGCGTCCCAGGATAGCGAGTTCCGCACATAGAGAGGTACCCTCTCTATCGGAATCGTCCCCCTGGAGGCCCCATGTCCATGCACGGAGGAGGGGGCGGTGGACCGGCGATGTACCGGTCGTTCCGCCTCGACCCGTCCGTCGCCCGGCGTCGCATCACCCGCGACGTGCTGCGGCGCATCCTCGCCTTCGCCCGCCCCTACCGCGGGCTGCTCACCGTGTTCCTCGTCGTCGTCGCGCTCGACGCCGCGATCGGCGCGGTCACCCCGCTGCTGTTCCGGCAGATCATCGACCACGGCATCGCGCAGGGCCGCACCGGGCTGGTGCTCGGGCTCGCCGGCGTCGTGGCGCTGCTCGCGGTCGTCTCGGCCGGGCTGACGCTCGCGTCCCGCTGGTTCTCCGCGCGGATCGGCGAGGGCCTGATCCTCGACCTGCGCACGCAGGTGTTCGACCACGTCCAGCGGATGCCGCTGGCGTTCTTCTCCCGCACGCAGACCGGCGCGCTCGTGCAGCGGCTCAACGGCGACGTGCTCGGCGCGCAGCAGGCGTTCACCTCCACGCTGTCGAACGTCGTGTCCAACGTGCTGACCGTCGTGCTGGTCATCGCCGCGATGCTGTCGCTGTCCTGGCAGATCACCCTGCTCTCCCTGGTCCTGCTGCCCGCGTTCGTGCTGCCGGTGCGCGCGATGGGCCGTCGCCTCGCGGGCGTGACGCAGGAGTCGTACACCCTCAACGCCGCGATGGGCCAGACGATGACCGAGCGGTTCAACGTCGCCGGCGCGCAGCTGGTCAAGCTGTACGGCCGCCCCGAGGACGAGACCGCGGAGTTCGCCTCCCGCGCCGCCCGGGTGCGGGACATCGGCATCACGTCCGCGATGTACGCCGCGGTGTTCCGGATCGGGCTCACGCTGATCGCCGCCGTGGCCGTCGCGATCGTCTACGGGCTGGGCGGCGTGCTCGCGATCCGGGGCTCGCTGACGGTCGGCGTGGTCGTCGCGCTCACCTCGTACCTGACCCGGCTGTACGGCCCGATCACGTCGCTGTCGAACGTCCAGGTCGACGTCATGACGACGCTGGTCTCGTTCGAGCGGGTCATCGAGGTGCTCGACCTGAAGCCGACCGTGGCGGACGCGCCCGACGCGCGGCCGCTGCCCGCCGACGTCGCGAGCACCGCGAGCGTCGAGCTGGACGACGTGTCGTTCCGGTACCCGGCCGCCTCCGAGGTGTCGCTGGCGTCGCTGGAGTCCGTCGCCCGGCTGCAGACCGAGGTGCCGGGCACGACGCTCGAGCACGTCTCGTTCACGGTCCCGCACGGCCACCTGGTCGCGCTGGTCGGGCCGTCCGGCGCGGGCAAGACGACGATCTCCGCGCTGGTCGCGCGGCTGTACGACGTCACGTCCGGCACCGTCCGCGTCGCGGGCCAGGACGTCCGCGAGGTCACGCAGGAGAGCATGCGGGACGCGATCGGCATCGTGTCCCAGGACGCGCACCTGTTCCACGACACCATCCGCGCGAACCTGCTGTACGCCCGGCCCGGTGCGACCGACGCCGAGCTGGAGCAGGCGCTTCGGCGGGCGCAGATCCGGGACCTGGTGTCCCGGCTGCCGGACGGCGTCGACACCGTGGTGGGGGACCGGGGCTACCGGCTCAGTGGCGGCGAGCGCCAGCGGCTGGCCATCGCCCGGCTGCTGCTCAAGGCGCCGCCGATCGTGGTGCTCGACGAGGCGACCGCGCACCTGGACTCCGAGTCCGAGGCCGCGGTGCAGCGGGCGCTCGCGGAGGCGCTGGTCGGCCGGACGGCGCTGGTGATCGCCCACCGGCTGTCGACGATCCGCGAGGCGGACTCGATCGTCGTGCTCGACGGCGGGCGGGTCGCCGAGCAGGGCACGCACGCCGAGCTGCTGGCGGCGGGCGGGCTGTACGCGGAGCTGTACGAGACGCAGTACGCGACGGCGCGCTGAGGGCGGACGACCGGCCGGGTGCGGCGCCCCGGCCGGTCCCGCGCGTCAGATCAGGCCGAGGTGCCGCACGGCGTCCCGCTCCTCGGCGAGCTCCGCGACCGACGCGTCGATCCGGGCGCGCGAGAACGCGTCGATCTCCAGGTCGGGCACGATCCGCCACACCCCGTCGGCGGCGGTGACCGGGAACGAGCAGACCAGCCCCTCGGGCACCCCGTAGGACCCGTCCGACACCCGGCCGGCCGACGTCCAGTCGCCGGCCGGGGTGCCGCCGCGGCGCAGGTGGCCGTGGTCGATGATCGCGCTCACGGTCGACGCGACCGACGAGCCGCCGCGGGCGGCGATGATCGCGGCCCCGCGCTGGGCGACGGTGTCGATGAACGCGCCCTCGGCCCACTCCCGGTCGACGACCTCCAGCGCGGGACGCCCGGCGACCAGCGCGTGCCGCAGGTCGGGGTACTGGGTGCGCGAGTGGTTGCCCCACACGGTGACCCGGGTGATCTCCCGGGGGTTCACGCCGGTGCGCAGCGCGAGCTGGGCGAGCGCGCGGTTGTGGTCCAGCCGGGTCAGGGCGGTGAACCGGTCGCGCGGCACGTCCGGCGCGTGCGCCGCGGCGATCATCGCGTTGGTGTTCGCGGGGTTGCCGATCACCAGCACCCGGATGCCGTCCGCGGCGACGTCGTTGATCGCGGTGCCCTGCGCGCGGAAGATGCCGGCGTTGGCCTCCAGCAGGTCGGCCCGCTCCATGCCCGCGGTCCGCGGCTGCGCGCCGACCAGGACCGCGATGTCGGCGCCGTCGAACGCGGCGCGCGGGTCGGCGGTGACGTCCACGTCGACCAGCAGGGGCGAGGCGACGTCCTGCAGCTCCAGCGCCACGCCGTGCGCGGCGTGCAGCGCCTCCGGCCGCTCGAGCATCCGCACCCGGGCCGGCGTGTCCGGGCCGAGCAGCTCCCCGCTCGCGACCCGGAACATCAGCGAGTAGCCGATCTGGCCGGCGGCGCCGGACAGCGTGAGCGTGACGGCGGGACGGGGCACGGAGGACTCCTGGTGGGTCGGCGTCGGCGGTGGGGCCGTCGGCGCCAGGAGCGTCGGCGGCGACGGTCCGGTCGACGGTAGGCGGGGTCCCCGCGCAGTTCAAGGGCGGTACCGCCGTGTCGCGGGCCGCGTCAGGGCGCCGCGACCGCCACCGCGTGCTCGACGGCGTCGTCGGCGACGAACCGCACGAGGCGCTCGGCCTCCGGCAGCACCGCCCGGCGCTCCGCCGCGGTCCACCGCCGCAGCGGGGTGGCGGTCAGCGTCGCGCGCTCCCGGCGGGCCCGCGGCGCCCCGGCCGTGCGGGGGAGGCGCTCGCGCCGCACGGCCCAGGAGCCGGCCACCAGCCCGTCGAGGAGCACCGTCCCCGGCGGCATCCCGTTGCGGCTCGCCAGCGCGGGCCGGATCTCGGGCGGGATCACCCGGCTGCGGTCCTCGTGGCTCAGCAGCAGGTTCTCGAAGTCCGGGAGCAGCCGGACGGGGGCCGGGACGTCCTCGGGCGGGCGCGGGGCGTCGGGCAGGTCGAGCAGGACCCGCGGCCGGCCCGAGGGCGGGTCGACGTGCACGAGCTCGACGAGCTCCGGCCGCAGCCGGTCGACCGCCGGGCCCAGCCCGGTCAGGCCCGACCACTGCCGCACGTCGGCGGCGGTCGCGGGCCCGTAGGCGGCGAGGTAGCGCCGGACCAGGGCGGCGAGGGCGGCGTCGCGCTCCTCGTCCCCGAGCTCGGCGGCCGGCCCGTCGACGCCGAACCACGCCCACGCGGTCGTCCAGGTCGTCGGCATGCTGCGGCCCCAGACCCCGCGCGGGGTGACCTGCACCAGCGGCAGCAGCCCGCGCGCGCCCTGCGCGAGCGACCCGGGGTCGAGGCCCGGCCAGGTCGCCGCCAGCCGCGCCCCGAGGTCCCGCGCGGTGAGCGGCTCGTCGGCCAGGGCGTCGAGCGCGGCGGTGCGCAGGTCGTCCAGGTCGACCTGCCGCAGCGTCGGGGCCGCCGAGACGTTGGCGGTGAGGTGCCGCCGCAGCGTGGGCGCGAGCAGCGGCCACAGCGCCAGCGCGTCGTCGGCGGTCACGAGGTGCACGGTGTCCCGCAGCAGCGCCAGGCGGGCGACCCGGCGGTCGGTCATCGCGTCGGCCAGGTCGGCGTGCGCGAGGCCGGCGACCCGGGCGTGCAGCGCCAGGTAGGCCGACGACGGGTGCTGCGACTGCAGGGCCACCAGGTGCCGCACCACGTCGACCGCCGGGGCGTCCGTGCGGTCGAGCAGGTGCTGCCGCGCGAGCAGGGCTCGGCCGAGCCCGCGCGTGGTGATCGTGCCGCCGCCCGCGAGGTCCCCGTCGCCCGTCACGGTGCCGAGGCTACGCGCGCGCTCCGACACGTCGGATGGACGCGACTGGAGCGTTCTGCCCGACACGCCGCGGTGTGTCGGGCAGAACGCTCCAGTCCAGGTCCTACAGCCGGCCCGCGGCCTTCAGCGCGAGGTACGCGTCCGCGAGGCGCGGGGCCAGGTCGTCGGGCAGCGCGTCGACCACCTCCATGCCGTGGCTCCGCAGCCGCTGCGCGACCGCCATCCGCTCGAGCTCGGTCCGCTCGGCCGCCGCGGCGTCGAACAGGGCTGCGACGTCCTCCCGCCCGGTGCGCAGCCGCTCGACCTCGGGGTCCCGCACCGACGCGAGCACGACCTGGTGCCGGGACGCGAGCTGGTCGACGACGCGGAGCAGCCCGTTCTCGACGGCCGCGGGCTCCAGGGCGGACAGCAGCACGACCAGCGCCCGCTGGGACAGCCGCTCCTGCACCTGCGCGACGACGCCGGGCCAGTCGGCCTCGACCAGCGACGGCTCGACGTCGGCCAACGCGTCCGCGATCGCGGGCATCAGCCGGGGACCCGAGGCGCCGGCCACCCGGGCCCGCACCGTCCGGTCGTACGCGAGGAGCTCGACCCGGTCGCCCGCCCGCGAGGCCAGCGCGGCGAGCAGCAGCGCCGCCTCGACCGACGGCTCCAGGCGCGGCTCCTCGCCGGTGCGCGCGGCGCTGGTGCGCGAGGTGTCGAGCACGATCAGCACCCGGCGGTCGCGCTCGGGGCGCCAGGTGCGCACCACGACGTCGTTGCGCCGGGCGCTCGCGCGCCAGTCGATCGAGCGCACGTCGTCGCCGATCACGTACTCGCGCAGCGAGTCGAACTCGGTGCCCTGCCCGCGGACCTGCACCGCGGCGCGGCCGTCCATCTCCCGGAGCCGGGCGAGCCGGCTGGGCAGGTGCCGGCGGGACGCGAACTCCGGCAGCACCCGCTGCGTGCCGGGGACGGCGATCGACGCCTGCCGGGCCGCGAGCCCGAGCGGGCCCGCCGACCGGATGGTGACCCGGTCGGCCCGCAGGTCGCCGCGCCGGCTCGGGCGCAGGCCGGTGTCGACGCGGCGCGACTCCCCGGGCGGCAGGTCGACCCGGTGCCGGTTGTGGTCGGCGCCGGCCGAGGGCGGCCACGCGTCCCGGACCAGGGCGCGCAGCCGCCGGGCGCCGGTGTGCGTCAGGGTCAGCCGGGACCGCGCCGGCTCGTGCAGCCGGACCGCGCCGGTGACCTCGCGGCGGATCGCCACGGCGCGCGGGGACGCCGCCAGGGCGACGTCGAGCACGCACAGCAGCACGACCAGCACCGCCCAGGCCAGCACCGTGCCGGGCACGGGCCAGAGCAGCACCGGCAGCGCGCCGACCGCGGTCAGCGCGACCGCGCGCCAGGTGATCGCCACGCCGCGGGCCTCAGCGGGGGACCGGCACGGACGCGAGCACGGTGTCGAGCACCGACTCCGCCGTCACACCCTCGAGCTCGGCCTCCGCGCGCAGCTGCACGCGGTGCCGCAGCGTCGGGTGCGCCAGCGCCTTCACGTCGTCCGGTGTCACGTACGACCGGCCCTGCAGCCAGGCCCACGCGCGGGCCGTCGCGAGCAGCGCGGTGGCACCACGGGGGGAGACGCCGAGGGACAGCGACGGCGACTGCCGGGTGCCGCGGACCACGTCGACGACGTAGCCGAGCACCTCGGGCGCGACCTGCACCCGGGCGACCTCCTCGCGGGCGCGCTCCAGCACGTCCTTGCCGGCGACGGGCCGCACGCCCGCCTTGACCAGGTCGCGCGGGTCGAAGCCGGCCGCGTGCCGGGCGAGGACCTCGATCTCCTCGTGCCGCTCGGGCAGCGGGAGGGTCAGCTTGAGCAGGAACCGGTCGAGCTGCGCCTCGGGGAGCGGGTAGGTCCCCTCGTACTCGACGGGGTTCTGGGTGGCGATGACGACGAACGGGGACGGCAGCGGCCTCGGGGTGCCGTCGACCGAGACCTGGCGCTCCTCCATGGCCTCCAGCAGCGACGCCTGGGTCTTGGGCGGCGTGCGGTTGATCTCGTCGGCGAGCATGAGGTTGGTGAACACCGGGCCCTCGCGGAACGAGAACTCGGCGGTCCGCGCGTCGTAGACCAGGGAGCCGGTGACGTCGCCGGGCATGAGGTCCGGCGTGAACTGCACCCGCTTGGTGTCGAGGTCGAGGGCCGTCGACAGCGTACGGACGAGCAGCGTCTTCGCGACGCCGGGCACGCCCTCGAGCAGCACGTGCCCGCGGCAGAGCAGCGCGATCACCAGGCCGGTGACGGCGGCGTCCTGGCCGACGACCGCGCGGCCGACCTCGGCCCGGACGGCGCCGAGCGCCTCGCGGAGCTCGGGGGACGGCTCGGGGACGGCGGGGGCCGGGGGAGCGGGCGGGGCGGCGGGCGCGGGCTGCTGCGCCCACGCGGGCTGCTGCGCCTCGGGCTGCTGCGCCTGCCAGGGCTGCTGCTGCCCGACGGGCTGCTGCCCGGTCGGCTCGGGTGCGGGGTACCCGGCGGGCGTGCCGCCCTGCGGCCACGGGTTCGGGGCGGGGTGGTCGGTCACGTGGGGTGAACCTCGCTCTCGAGCTGGTCGAGCCGGCGGGCCAGGTGCTCCAGGCCCGCGTCTGACGTGGGGGGTGGTCCGTACAGCAGGTCGCGGACGTCGGCCTCGTCCCGGCGCGCGGCCCGCGCGACCGCGGTGACGACGTCGGGCGCCGCGGCGGACCGCGGGACGCCCAGCCGGCGGGCGAGCCGCGCGGCGGTGCCGGCCCGCAGCGAGGCGGCGGCGTGCCCGTACGACCGGGAGGTCCGGTAGAGGCGCGCCCGCCCGCGGGTGGTCTCGGCGGGGCGGACGACGACCGGGAGCCGCTCGGCGACGACCCGGCCGAGCCGGCGCCCGCGCCACAGCGCGATCACGAGGACGACCACCAGGGCCTGCAGGAGCAGCACCCGGGCGACCGGCGGAAGCAGGTCGCCGAGGCCGGGGCTGCTGCCCGCCTCGTCGGCGCCGAGGTCGCCGGCGGACGGCACGTACCAGACGAGCTCGGCGTTCCGGCCGAGCGCGCGCAGCGCGAGCGCGGCGTTGCCCTCGTCCGCGACCCGGGCGTTGGTGATCAGGCCGGCGTCGCCCAGGACCGTGACCCGGCGGCCGTCCGCCTCGGACGTCGCGTAGAGGAAGGCCTGCGGGGAGCTGCCGGGCACGGGGAAGCAGAGCGTGGTGCCCGCCGGGGCGGCCTCGCCGAGCGGGGTGACGCCGGCGCCGGTCGCGGAGATCGTCCCGGCGGCCGCGGCGTCCGGGTCGTCGCAGGAGGCGGCGACGGGCGAGGGCTGCGCGCCGCCCGACCAGCCGGTGGTCAGGCCCGGGACCGTCCGGTCGACGAGGTACGACGGGTCGAGCAGCACGAGGTCCGCGGCGGTGCCGGCGAGGGCCGTGATCTGGTCGCCGGACAGCAGCCAGTCGGACGTGACCAGCAGCGTGCGGCCGGCGTCCGCGGCGGCGACGGCCGCACCCGCGGAGCGCACGTAGGTGATCCCCACGCCCTGGTCGCGCAGCACCTCGGCGAGCGCCATCGCGCCGTTCTCCCGCGGGTTGTCCGGGGCGAGGGCGGTGGCGGACCGGGTGGGGGCGGGCAGCAGCGCGGCGAGCACCCCGATCCCGAGCACGACCGCGACGACCACGAGCCAGCGCACCCGGCGCCAGCGGGCGCCCGCGCGGGTGCGGGCGGTGGTGCCGTCGCCGAGCACGACGCCGTCGGCGCGGTCCGGCCCGGCCGGTGCGCCCGGCGCGCGGGTCGTCGCCGGGGCGGTCACGCGTCCACCCCCGCGCCGGCGAGCCCGGCAGGCAGGGTCGGGCGGGTCGCCGCGACGCGGGCGTCCAGCTCGCGCAGCGTGGCGTCGTCCTCGGCGCGCGGTGTGCGCTCGCCGTAGACCACGTCGTCGAACAGGCGCCCGGCGGCGCGCAGGTCCACCGCGTGGGCGGGCAGCCGCAGCCCCGCGGCCTCGACGGCCTCGTGCGCGGTGCGCCCCGGCTGCTCCTCCAGCACGGCGCGCTCCTCGAGCGACCGCACCACGGCCCGGAACCGGTCGGCGACCGCCCCCGCCCAGTCCCCGCGCGCGGCGGCGGCGTCGGCGGCGGCCCGGAGCTCGGCGGCCGTGCGCCGGTCGTCGGCGTCGAGCACGCCCCGCGCCCCCGCGACCCGGCGGCTGCGGCGCACCGGACCCGTGACGAGGAACGCCACGGTCACGAGCACGGCGAGCCCGGCCAGGATCGCCAGGAGCGTGCCGACGTTGCCGATCGGCAGGCCGTCGGCGCCCTCGAACAGGCGGCCGAGCCAGTCCAGGAACCGCTGCAGCAGGCTCGGCTGCTGGTGGTAGACCGGGTCGGCGAGCTCCTGCTCGAGCCAGCGGCGCGCCTGCTCGGCGTCCGGGACGACGGGCACGGTCACCGGCCGGCGCCCTCCGCGGCCCGGGCCAGCTCGACGTCCAGGCCCTCGCGGCGCATCCGGACGTCGATGTAGGCGAGCGCGACGACGCCGGCCATGAAGACCGTGGTGATCGTGGTCGCGATCGCGGTGCCGATCGCGGTGAGCGCGATGGACGGCCCGCTGGTCATCAGCGGGTCGTTGAGCACGAGCTGGGAGATCAGCGTCACCGGCACGACGACGATCTGCGAGATGATCCCGACGAGGATCGACACCAGCAGGTACAGGCCGAGCAGCCGCCAGAACGACCCGCGGGTCAGCCGCCACGCGCGCGCCACGGAGGCCCAGAAGCCGCCGCCCTCGAGCATGATCGCGGCGGGGGCGAGCAGCGTGCGGATGGTCACCCAGAAGCCGCCGACCACGGCGACGGCCGCGGCCAGCAGGCCGACCAGCACGGTGAGCCCCACGCTGTCGCTGGTCGAGCCCACGAGGACGACCAGGCCGACCAGCGCGGCCACCGCGACCGAGGTCGCGAGGCCGAGCAGCAGGCCGAACCCGATGACCCAGAAGATCCGCTTGCCCTGCCCGCGCACGACGTCGCGCGCCGAGATCCGCTGGCCGATGACCGAGCGGCTGACCGACAGGATGAGCAGGCCGGTGAGGATCGTGGTGGCGAGCGCGGTGAGCGGGATGCCGGCGACGCTCGCGAGCGAGGTGCCGAAGCTGTCCCCGAGCAGCTCGGTGTCGGCCGGGGTGAGGCCCGCGCTGCTCGTGAACAGGTCGTTGACCGCGCCGGCGAAGATGCCCGCGAGGTACCACTGGATCAGCGCGCCGACCGCGGTGGCGACCGCGACGACCACGGCGGTGAGGCCGAACATCGTCGCGGGGTTGTGCCGGATCGCGCGGAACGCGCCGTCGAAGATCTCCCAGATGCTCAGTGGGCGCAGCGGGATGATCCCGGGCTGCGCGGCGGCCGGCTGGTACGGCGTCGCGCCCCAGCCGTAGGGCGCCGGGCCGGGCTGCTGGCCGTACCCCTGCTGCCCGTACCCCTGCGGGCCGTAGCCGGGCGCGGCGGGGTAGCCGGGCTGCTGCCCGTACCCCGGCTGCTGCCCGTACCCGGGCGGGGTCGGCGCGCCCGGACCGGCGCCCGGCTGCCCGGCGGCGTCACCCGGACGGCCGCCACCCGGCCGGGTGCCCGCGTCGCCCCAGGGGTTGGCGGGTCGCCCGCCCGCCGCGGGATCCGTCGGCGGCTGCCACCCCGCGGGGGCGTACTGCCCGTACCGGGGCGCCGGGCGCTGGTCCTCGCCCTGCCGCGGCGCGTCCTCGGGGCGGCCCTCGTCGTGAGGCGTGCTCATCGTGCTCCTCGGGTCGCGGCGGGGTGCGCCGGGACCCCCGTCGGGGGCGCCGGGCGCTGCTGACGGCCATCGTGCCACGTCAGGTCCGGGTCCGGGCCGCTGCTCCGTCCGGAGGTCGCGCGCGGGTGGTGCCCCGGTGCGGGCCGCCGTGATGCGATCATGGGCAGATGAAGGGACGCGTTCTCGTGGTCGACGACGACACCGCCCTGTCCGAGATGATCGGCATCGTCCTGCGCTCGGAGGGGTTCGAGCCCGTCTTCTGCGCGGACGGGGACGAGGCACTGGAGGCCTTCCGGTCGACGCAGCCGGACCTCGTGCTGCTCGACCTCATGCTCCCGGGCAAGGACGGCACCGAGGTGTGCCGGCTCATCCGGGCGGAGTCGGGCGTGCCGATCGTCATGCTGACCGCCAAGGCCGACACGGTCGACGTGGTCCTCGGGCTGGAGTCCGGCGCCGACGACTACATCGCCAAGCCGTTCAAGCCCAAGGAGCTGATCGCCCGCGTGCGGGCGCGGCTGCGCCGCAGCGACGAGCCCGCCCCCGAGCACCTGCGCATCGGCGACCTGTCGATCGACGTCACCGGCCACCGCGTCACCCGCGACGGCGCGCCGATCTCGCTGACGCCGCTGGAGTTCGACCTGCTGGTTGCGCTCGCCCGCAAGCCGTGGCAGGTGTTCACGCGCGAGGTGCTGCTCGAGCGCGTGTGGGGCTACCGGCACGCCGCCGACACCCGGCTGGTCAACGTCCACGTCCAGCGGCTGCGGTCCAAGATCGAGGCCGACCCCGAGCGTCCCGAGATCGTCGTGACCGTGCGCGGCGTCGGGTACAAGGCGGGCGCGACGCCCCCGTGACCGGTTTCCCCCGCGGCGGCGTCGCCGGGCGGGCGGCGCGCGCGTGGCGGCTCGCCACGGTGCGGGCCGGCGCCCGCGCGCGCCGGATGGTCCGCGCCTGGCGCGGCTCGCTGCAGGCGCGGGTCCTCACGCTCACCCTGGTGGTCGGGCTGCTCGCGCTGGCGGTGCTCGGCGGCTACCTGTCCGTCAGCGTGCGGGACGGCCTGTTCACCCAGCGGGTGGACCAGGTGCTGGCCGAGTCCGCGCGCAGCGCCGCCCAGGCGCAGGAGACGTTCGACGCCTCGACGGCGACCACGGCGCCCGAGGTCCAGCTGCTGCTCAACGACATGGTGCGCGCGCTGCGCTCCGGCGGGTCGGGGGAGCGCGAGGTGTTCATCCTCCGGTCCCGCGGGCAGCAGCAGCCGATCCTGGTGACGAGCGCCGTGACCGAGTCGACGCTCGTCGGCCTGGTCTCGGAGCCGCTGCGCACCGCGACCGCCGAGGGCGAGGGGCAGCGCTGGGAGTCGGTCGCGTGGCCGGCGACGTCGACGGACACCGGCCGGGTCGAGCCGGGGGTGATGGTCGGCCAGGTGGTCACGGTGCCCGCCGCCGGGTCGTACGAGCTGTACTTCCTGTACTCCCTGCAGGCCGAGCAGGACCGCCTGGAGTTCCTGCAGAGCGTCCTCGGCATCGGCGCCGTGGCGCTCGTCGCGCTGCTGGTGTCGATGACCTGGCTGGTGACGCGGCAGGTCGTCCGACCGGTCCGGCAGGCCGCGCACGTCGCCGAGCGGATCGCCGACGGCAGCCTCACCGAGCGGATGCCGGTGCGCGGCGAGGACGAGATGGCCCGCCTGGGCCGGTCGTTCAACGAGATGGCCGAGAGCCTCCAGGACCAGATCGACCGCATGGAGCACCTGTCGGCCATGCAGCGCCGGTTCGTCTCCGACGTCTCGCACGAGCTGCGCACCCCGCTGACCACGGTGCGCATGGCCGGCGAGATAATCTACGAGTCCCGGGACGACTTCGACCCGGTGGTCCGCCGGTCCGCGGAGCTGCTGCAGCAGCAGCTCGACCGGTTCGAGGACCTGCTGGGCGACCTGCTCGAGATCAGCCGGTTCGACGCGGGCGCCGCCGTGCTGGACGCCGAGGCCCGGGACCTGCGCGACGTCGTCGGCGCCGCGGTCGACCAGGCCGTGCCGCTCGCCGGCGCGAAGGGCTCCTGGCTCTCGGTGACGCAGCCCGAGGGGCCGTGCCTCGCCGACGTCGACCCGCGGCGCGTCGAGCGGGTGCTGCGGAACCTGCTGGTCAACGCGATCGAGCACGCCGAGGGCAGCGACGTCGAGGTCACCGTCGGCGCGGACGACCGCGCGGTCGCCGTGACCGTCCGCGACCGCGGCGTCGGCATGACCCGGGACGAGGCGGCGCACGTGTTCGACCGGTTCTGGCGGGCCGACCCCGCCCGCGCGCGGACGACCGGCGGCACGGGCCTCGGCCTCGCGATCTCGCTGGAGGACGCGCACCTGCACGGCGGCTGGCTGGAGGCGTGGGGCCGCCCCCGGCAGGGGGCGTGCTTCCGGCTCACGCTGCCCCGGCGCGCCGGGATCACGCTGGAGTCGTCGCCGCTGCCGCTGGAACCGCCGGCGGAGCCCGACCGGCCGGTCGCCCGGGAGCGGGACGTCGACCGCCCGGACCCCGCGGCGCTGCCCGACCTGCCGCCGACCACCGGGTCGTTCGACGTGGTCGAGCGCGCGCGGGAGGCGCAGCGCGCGGTGGCGCGCCGGCGCGAGCAGGAGCGGGCCGCGGCGGACGGGGGCCCCGGTGCGCCGGACGCGACGCCGGACCCGGACGCCGCGCAGCCGCACGCCGGGCCGACCCACGACCCCGAGCCCGCCCGCCGCGGCGGCCCCGACCGACCGGGGGAGACCCGATGACCGCGCCGTCCTCGCGCCGTGCCGGGTCCGTCGCCCGGCCTCGCCCCGCCGCGCGCCGGGCGGGTGCCGCCGCCCTGCTCGCCGTCGTGCTGGCCGCGCTGTCCGCGTGCGTCGGCATCCCGACGTCGGGTCCCGTCGGCGTCGGCGTCGAGGGCGTCACCGACCAGGGCGTCGTCGAGCCGCTGGGCGACCCGCCGCCGCAGGACGGGGCGCCGGAGGACATCGTCCGGGGCTTCCTCGGCGCGAGCGCGGCGGGGTTCAGCCGGGCGTCGGCGTCCGCCGACGCGACCGACGACTTCCGCAACGCCCGCGAGTACCTGTCCGGCGAGACCCGGCGGTCGTGGAGCCCGCGCGACCGCGTGGTCGTGTACGCGACCGCGTCGAGCCCCGACATCGAGCTGGTCGGGGAGTCCCAGGTGCAGGTCGACGTGCGGGTGGCGGCCCGGGTGGACGCCGACGGCCGGTACGCCCAGGCCGGGCCGGACGCCAAGGAGTCGCTGACCTTCGACCTCGTGCAGGACAGCGAGGGGCAGTGGCGCATCTCCGGCCTGGAGGACGGCGTCGTGCTGTCCGAGCCGAACTTCGAGGCCATCTACCGGTCCGCCACCCTGTACTTCCTGTCCCAGGACGAGCAGTTCCTCGTGCCGGAGACTCGGTGGTTCCCGGTGCGCAACCTGGCGACGTCGATCGTCCGCGCGATCATCGCCGGTCCGTCCGGGTGGCTCCGCGACGCCGCGCGGAGCGCGGTGCCCGAGGGCGCGGTGCTGCAGCCGGACGCCGTGTCCGTGGACGCGGACGGCGTCGCGACGGTGAGCCTCGGCGCGGGCGGCCTCCCCACCGAGCCGGAGGAGCGCGCCCGGATGCAGGCGCAGCTGGAGGCGTCCCTGCGGATCGCGCGGGTGCGCACCGTGGAGGTGAGCGCGGGCGGCGTGGCGATGGACACCGAGGCGGCGGAGCTCGAGCGCGGCCAGGACTGGGGCGGGGCGCTCGAGGCGCTGCAGGACGGCACGCTCGTGCAGATGTCCGCGGGCGAGCTCGAGCCGGTCGAGGGCGTCGCCCCGCTCGCCGGGCTGGACGCGCGCGACCCCGCCCGCGACGGGACGGGCGACCTCCGGGTCATGCTCTCGGGTCCGGACCGGCTCGTGACCGTCCCGACGGCCGCCGCCGCGTCCGTCCAGCTGCTGCAGGCCTCCGCGCTGGTGGCGCCGTCGGTGGACCGCCTCGGCTGGGTGTGGACCGCGTCGCCCGCCGAGAGCGGGCAGCTGCTGGCCGTCGATGACCGCGGCACCGTCGTCGACGTCGCCGCCGAGTGGCTGCAGGACCGCGCGGTGCGGTCCGTGCGCGTCGCGCGGGACGCGACCCGCGTGGCCGTGGTGTCCTCCGGGTCCGACGGCGTGCGGATCGACGTGGCCTCGGTGGTCCGCGACGACTCCGGGACGCCCCAGGTGCTCGGCGAGGCCTCGCGCACCGGCGTGACGCTCACCGACGCGACGCGGGTGGTCTGGGTCGACGAGTCGACGCTCGGCGTGCTCGGGCGGTCCGGCAGCACCACCACCGCCGTCTACCACCTGGTCCCGCTCGCCGGGGAGGTGCAGACGCGCCCGGCGCTCGCGGACGCGGTGGACATCGCCGGCGGCAAGGGCGACAGCGCGCTGTACCTGGCGACGGCCGAGGGCGAGCTGTTCGCGCGTGCGGGGTCGAGCTGGGCCTCGGTCGGGACGGACGTGCGGGATCCGTCCTTCGCGGGCTGAGCGGGCTGGACGGGCCGGACCGGGCCGCGGGGCGCCGGGGCGTGCCGGGGCGCCCGGACGACCACAGGGGCCGTCCGCGCGCGGCTGGTGCCGCCGCTGGGGACGCGGGGCGCGCTCGTCCGCACCGCCGCGCGACGGTGGTCGGGTGCCCCACACCACCGCGCGGGGCGGCCCGCTCGCCCGCGCCGCCCGCGAGGTCCTCGACCTCGTCCTCCCCGTCACGTGCGCCGGGTGCGGCGTCCCCGGCCGGCCGCTGTGCCCCGGGTGCCTCCACGCGTTCGCCGGGCCGCCGCGGCGGTGCGAGCACGCGGCGGGGCGGCTGGACCGGATGGACGGCACCACCGTCCCGGTGTGGGCGCTCGCGGAGAACGACGGCGCCGTGCGGCGGGCGGTCGTCGGCTGGAAGGACCGGGGGCGAGCGGACGTGACGCCGTGGTTCGGGGCCGTGCTGCGCCGGGCGGGCCCGGCGGTGCGACGTGCGCTCGCGGGCGCCGCCGACGGCGAGCCGGTGCCGCTGCTGGTCGTGCCCGCGCCGGCGTCGCCCCGGGGGCGGGCGCGCCGCGGCGAGGACCTCGTGGGGGCGCTGGCGCGCCCGGCGGCCGCCGGGCTCGGCGGGGCCGTCGCGCTGACTGCGCTGCGCCTCGCCGGGGCGGGCCGGGACCAGGTCGGGCTCGGCGTCCGGGGGCGCGCGGCGAACCTCGCCGGCCGGGTCCGGGTCCGCCCGCGGGCGCGCGCGGCGCTGGCGGGTACCTGCGTGCTCCTCGTGGACGACGTGCTGACGACGGGCGCCACGCTGGCCGCGTGCCGGTCGGCGCTGGAGGCCGCGGGGGCGCGGGTCGTGGGTGCGACGGTGCTGGCCGTCACCCGTCCGCCGGGATCGCCGACCGGCTGGTTGGAAGCCTCGGCCGACCCGGGCTAGCGTGGTCCCACAGCACCGGGAGGCGACGACGTCCCCCGGTACCGGGACTCGACGGGCACGCCCGCACGAGGAGGTGGTGCCGCAGACCAGCGCCCCGCGAGGGCGCTCCGAGCATGCTGCCGGGCGGGCACCGACCCGCCCCCGGACCTCCAGGAGGTACCCCATGGAGATCGTCGTCGCCGGCCGTCACACCGACGTCCCCGAGCGGTTCCGTCAGCACGTGACGGACAAGCTCGCCAGGCTCGAGCAGCTCGCCCCCCGGGCGCAGCGCATCGACGTCGAGGTGACCCACGAGCCCAACCCCCGGCAGGCCGCCGCCGCCGAGCGGGTCGAGCTGACCGTGGTGGGCAAGGGACCGGTGATCCGCGCCGAGGCGTGCGCGGACGACCGGTACGGGGCCTTCGACCTGGCGATCGACAAGCTCGCGGAGCGCCTCCGCCGGGCCCGGGACCGGCGCAAGAGCCACCGCGGCAAGGTCCCCACGCCGGTGAGCGACCCGCTGCCCCCGCTCGAGGACCTGGAGCCCGAGCCCGCCGCGCCCGAGCCGTCCGAGGACGGGGTGGTCGAGACGACGCTCGGCGACTCGCCCGTCGTCATCCGCGAGAAGGTGCACGTCGCCCAGCCGATGACGATCGACGACGCGCTCTACGAGATGGAGCTCGTCGGGCACGACTTCTTCCTGTTCGTCGACGCCGAGACCGCGCAGCCGTCCGTCGCGTACCGCCGGCGCGGCTGGAGCTACGGGATCATCAAGCTCGACGCCGCGGTGACCAGCATCGGCACGGGCGAGGGCGCGGCCGCCGCGCCGCAGGCCGGGGGCGTCGCCGCCCCGGCGGGGGCAGCCGCGCAGCGCTGACCCCGGACCCGCACGCACCACGGCACCGCGCCCGCTGACGACCCTCCGGTCGGCGGGCGCGGTCGCGCCCGGGGGCGGTCGGCCGCGTCGGGCGTGGGATCGGCAGCGGCCGGCGTGAGGTCGTCACGAGCTGACGAGGTCGGCACTTGTTCGTGACGACCTCACCAGCTTGTGACGACCTCACGGGCTCGTGCCGACCTCGCCGCCGCGCCCGATCACCGGCGGTGCGTGTCGGTGGCGGGCGGCACGATGGGGCGATGGCCACCAGCACCGACGCCGCGACGCCCGCCGCCCCCGGCCGCCGCATCGCCGCCGCCCGCCGCGCCGCCACCGGCACCGCGCACCGCCCCTCGGCCACGCTGTCGCTGTCCCAGGCCCGCCGGGTCGCGCTGCGCGCCCAGGGCCTCGACCGCCCGCGCGCCGAGCGCACCGGGCCCGCCACGATGCGCCAGCTGCAGCAGGTCGTCGACCGGGTCGGGCTGCTGCAGATCGACTCCGTCAACGTGGTCGCCCGCGCGCACCTCGTGCCGACGTTCTCCCGGGTCGGCCCGTACGACCCGGCGCTCCTCGACCGCGCCGCGGGCCGGGCGCCCCGCCGGCTGGTCGAGACCTGGGCGCACGAGGCCTCGTACGTCCCGCCGGAGACGTACGCGCTGCTCGGCTGGCGGCGGCGCGCCTACCGCGACTACGCGTGGGGGTCGATCCGGGAGGTGCCGCTGACCCACTCGCCGCTCGTGGCCGACGTGCTGGCGATGATCACCGACGACGGCCCGCTCACGGCCAGCGAGGTGCACGCGCGCGTCGAGGGGCCCGTGCCGCGGGACCGCACGGAGTGGGGCTGGAACTGGACCGCGGCCAAGCGGGTGCTGGAGTACCTGTTCTTCACGGGGCAGGTCGCCTCGGCCCGCCGGAACCCGCAGTTCGAGCGCTGCTACGACCTCACCGAGCGGGTGCTGCCCCCGGACGTGCTCGCCGCGCCCGAGCCCGACGACGACGACGCGGTGCGCGAGCTGCTCCGGATCGCCGCGCGCGCCCACGGCGTCGCCTCCGAGCGCTGCCTCCTCGACTACTTCCGGATCAAGGGTCCGCGCGCCCGGGCGGCCGTCGGCGACCTGGTCGACGAGGGGACGCTGGTCCCGGTGCAGGTGGACGGCTGGGCCCGGCCGACCTACCTGCACGCCGACGCCGACCTGCCCCGCCGCGCCACCGGCCGCGCGCTGCTCAGCCCGTTCGACCCGCTCGTGTTCGAGAGGCGCCGGCTCGAGGAGCTGTTCGGCCTGCGGTACCGCATCGAGATCTACGTGCCCGAGGCGCAGCGGGTGCACGGCTACTACGTGCTGCCGTTCCTGCGCGGCGAGCGGCTGGCCGCCCTCGTCGACCTCAAGGCGGACCGGCGCGCCGGGGTGCTCCGGGTGCACGCCGCGCACCCGGCGGAGGCCGCCGGACCGGTGCCGGGGGCGGTCCCGGGCTCGGCGCCCGGCGACGTCGCGGCGGACCTCGCGGCCGAGCTGCGGCTGCTCGCGACCTGGCTCGGGCTGGACGACGTGGCGGTGGGGGACCGGGACGGCACGCCGCGCGGGACGCTCGCCCCCGTCCTGGCGGGGGCGCTCGCGGCGGGCTGACGCGCCGACCGCCGCCCCGGGTCGCCGGCGGTCCACCGACCCGGGGCGCCGGGTTGCTGCACGTCGCCGCCCCTCACCTACGATGGTCGGGGCCCGGCTGTGCGGTCGGGACGCCGGGACGCCGCACGTGGCCACGTGCGGCGCAGCGAGTCGGGAGTGCACGTGCCTGCGATCCTCGAGAAGGTCCTCCGCCTGGGCGAGGGACGGATCCTCAAGAAGCTGTCGGGCGTCGCCCAGCAGGTGAACGCGCTGGAGGACAGCTTCACGTCCCTGTCGGACGCCGAGCTGCGCGAGGAGACCGACCGGTTCAAGGCGCGGCTGGCCGACGGCGAGTCCCTCGACGACCTCATGGCCGAGGCGTTCGCCGCGGTGCGCGAGGCCGCGCGCCGCACGCTGGGCCAGCGGCACTTCGACGTCCAGCTGCAGGGCGGCGCCGCGCTGCACTGGGGCAACATCGCCGAGATGAAGACCGGTGAGGGCAAGACCCTGGTCGCCACCGCGCCGGCCTACCTCAACGCGCTCACCGGCAAGGGCGTGCACGTCGTCACGGTCAACGACTACCTGGCGAGCTACCAGGCCGACCTCATGGGTCGCGTCTACCGGTTCCTCGGCCTGACCACGGGCGTCGTGCTGTCCGGCCAGACCCCCGCCGAGCGCCGCGTCCAGTACGCCGCCGACATCACCTACGGCACGAACAACGAGTTCGGGTTCGACTTCCTGCGCGACAACATGGCGTGGAGCACCGACGAGCTCGTGCAGCGCGGGCACCACTTCGCGATCGTCGACGAGGTCGACTCGATCCTCATCGACGAGGCCCGGACCCCGCTCATCATCTCCGGCCCGGCCTCCGGCGACGCCAACCGCTGGTACTCCGAGTTCGCGAAGGTCGTGCGCCGCCTCCAGCCCGAGCGCGACTACGAGGTCGACGAGAAGAAGCGCACCATCGGCGTCCTCGAGCCCGGCATCGAGCGCGTCGAGGACTACCTCGGCATCGAGAACCTCTACGAGTCGCTGAACACGCCGCTGATCGGCTTCCTCAACAACGCCATCAAGGCCAAGGAGCTGTTCAAGCGCGACAAGGACTACATCGTCGACAAGGGCGAGGTCCTCATCGTCGACGAGCACACCGGCCGCGTCCTGCCGGGCCGCCGCTACAACGAGGGCATGCACCAGGCGATCGAGGCGAAGGAGGGGGTGGTCATCAAGGCCGAGAACCAGACCCTCGCGACGATCACCCTGCAGAACTACTTCCGCCTGTACGACAAGCTCTCCGGGATGACCGGTACCGCCGAGACCGAGGCGGCCGAGTTCCAGGGCACGTACAAGCTGGGCGTCGTCCCGATCCCGACCAACCGTGGGATGCAGCGGATCGACCAGGCCGACCTCGTCTACAAGGCCGAGGAGGGCAAGTACGACGCCGTCGTCGCCGACATCGTCGAGCGGCACGCGAACGGCCAGCCCGTCCTCGTCGGCACCACGAGCGTCGAGAAGTCCGAGATCCTGTCGAAGAAGCTCCGCAAGGCCGGCGTCCCGCACGAGGTGCTCAACGCCAAGCAGCACGCCCGTGAGGCGTCGATCGTCGCGCAGGCGGGCCGTAAGGGCGCCGTCACCGTCGCCACCAACATGGCCGGCCGCGGCACCGACATCATGCTCGGCGGCAACGCCGAGTTCATGGCCGTCGCCGACCTCGCCTCCCGCGGGCTGGACCCGAACGAGAGCCCGGAGGAGTACGAGGCCGCCTGGCCCGACGCCCTGGAGAAGGCCAAGGCCGCGGTCGCCGCGGAGCACGACGAGGTCGTGGAGCTCGGCGGCCTGTACGTCCTCGGCACCGAGCGGCACGAGTCCCGCCGCATCGACAACCAGCTCCGCGGCCGCTCCGGCCGGCAGGGCGACCCGGGCGAGTCCCGGTTCTACCTGTCGCTGCAGGACGACCTCATGCGGCTGTTCAACTCCGGCATGGCCGAGTCGATGATGACCCGCGCGGGCTTCCCGGACGACCTGCCGCTGGAGTCGAAGATCGTGACCCGCGGCATCCGGTCCGCGCAGTCGCAGGTCGAGGCGCGCAACTTCGAGATCCGCAAGAACGTCCTCAAGTACGACGACGTGCTGTCCCGGCAGCGCGAGGTCATCTACGAGCAGCGCCGGCGCGTGCTCGAGGGCGAGGACATGCAGGAGCAGGTCCAGCACTTCCTCGAGGACGTGCTCGACGACTACGTCACCGCGGCGACCGCCGAGGGCCACCCGGAGGACTGGGACCTCGAGCAGCTGTGGACCACGCTCAAGACCGTGTACCCCGTGTCGATCGAGGTGGACGAGGTCGTCGAGCAGGCCGGCGGCCTCGGGCGGGTCACCCCGGAGCTGCTCAAGGCCGAGCTGCTGTCCGACGCGCGGATCGCCTACTCCGAGCGGGAGAAGTCCCTCGGCGAGCCGAACATGCGCCAGCTGGAGCGCCGGGTCGTGCTGTCCGTGCTGGACCGCAAGTGGCGCGAGCACCTCTACGAGATGGACTACCTCAAGGAGGGCATCGGCCTGCGCGCGATGGCCCAGCGCGACCCGCTGATCGAGTACCAGCGCGAGGGCTACCAGCTGTTCCAGGCGATGACGGACGGGATCAAGGAGGAGGCCGTCGGCTACCTCTTCAACCTCGAGGTCAAGGTCGCGGAGGCGCCCGCGCAGGCGCCGACGTTCAAGGACGAGGTCGCCGGGTCCGCCGACGGCGCACCGGCCACCGGTGCCGGTGCGGAGCCGGTGCTGGTCGCGAAGGGCATCGACGGCCCGGAGCGCAAGGTACCGCTGCAGTACTCGGCGCCGAGCGTCGACGGCGACAGCGGCACGACCGTCACCCGCGGCCGGCGTGCGGCCGGCCCGGCGACGTCGGAGCCGGCCGGGGGAGCCCCCGCCGCGGCGGACGGCACCGGCGAGGACGCCGGCAACCGCGAGGCGCGCCGGAAGGCCGCGAAGCAGCAGCGCCGCCGGGGCTGAGCCCCGAGGCGGGACGTGGCCCGCCCCCCCCCCCCCCCGGGGGGGGGGCGCGGCCGCGCCGCCCCCGCCGCGGGCCGCCCCCCCCCGCGCCCCCGGGGGG